>JBBSDR010000173.1:0-8897 GCA_038240465.1 Gemmatales bacterium | reverse complement strand
TCCATCTCGTCATCGTCGAACTTTGCCTGCGGATACATCATGCAGAGATAAATCCCCAGCTCGAACAGCAGGCACATGGGGATCCACAGGAACATCATGCTGTACGGATCGGTCGAGGGCGTGATGACGGCGGCGAAGACGGCCATGAGGAACCAGATGATTCGCCGCCTGCCCCGGAACGAATCGACGCTGAACAGGCCGATGCGATAGACGAAGAGCATGGCCAGGGGCGTCTGGAAGGAGATGCCGAAGACCACCGGCATCATGATCGCGAACCCGAGCCATTCGCTCAAGCGCAGGTCAGGCTCCAGGCCGATCCACTCGTTGAACCAGAGCAGCGCCTCGATCGACTTGGGAATCACGAAGAACTGGCAGAGGGCCACACCGAAGATGAACAGGCCGAGACTGAACGGCATATAGACGTTCACCAGCCGCTTCTCGTGCGGATACAGTCCGACGGCGATGAACGACCAGACCTGATAGAAGATCCACGGCGCTCCAAGCACGAAGCCGCTGACGAGGGATACTTTCATGTAGACGACGAAGGCCTCCTGCACGCTCAGCGTCGATAGCACGGGCCGTTTGCCGACGATGCTGAGGACCCCTTCCATGTCGAATGCCGAAGTGAGGGGGGCAGGATCGCGCATCCAGAGAGTGGCCACGGACCCGGGTTTGGGATCGTCGTCGGGTTTCGCCCATGTGTTCACGTCCGTGACATCATCGTTGCCCGCTTTCAGAAGGGCCTTGAGCTGACCGGCGTCGAACTCCCTGAGCGCCCAGGCATTCGGCTTGTTGATCTCCGTGAGCTTCGGGTCGCCGTCCTTGAGCTTCTGCCTCTCAGACGCGACCCGGCGCTTGTGGAAGGCGTCCAGTTCCACCTCGACCGGATGGGCAATGAAGACGAGGACGTCCTTGCCGATAAAGAAGCCGAGAATACAGGCCACGAAGAAGCCCTTGATCGCCCGCCACAGGTGGCTGCGAAGGTCCTCAATGTGATCGCCGAAGCTCATCCTCGTTTCGGAGAAGAAGTCGTCGGGATCGACGTCGCGATTGTCCTGGCTCATCGGTGGTCACCGCGGAGGGGCACACGCGAGGGAGGAAGGGTTCAGAGCAGAGACGATCGCTCTCGATTGGTCGGGAGCGCAAGGTCTCAGCCCGGAATCAGCCCGGGGCCTGGTGTGCGTGCCGAAGAGGAAACGCTCCCCGAAAGGCGCGGCAAGCGCCGGAGGAGGTGCGGACGTTGAGGCTATCCTAGCAAGCTGGCGGCTCCGGCTCAAGCGCCAGGTGTGCGACTGTGACGGATTTTCCGTTGGGGTCAAGTGCCGTGGTGCGAGAAAGCGGGTTTTTCCGTGGCGGGCGCTTTCACCGGCAAAGTCGGGACGATAATGATTGATAGTCCCATCGGGAATACAGCACCCGGCAAACAAGGAGAGATGAACTGATGCGCCGGCTACTTTACATCAGTGTGGTCTTGTTGGTAGGCTGTCAGGGAGTGTCCGGGCCGCGCGACCGCCAGGGCGCCCCCTCGCGCGTGGACAATCCCGCGCTGACCATCGATCAGCAGAAGCAACTTGCCCGTGACCGCCTGGCCCTGCCCGAATCGTCAAGGACCCTGGTTCCGCGCGACTCCTCTGATTTCGCCGGACCGTACACTCGATGAACGACCTGTCGGCAAGGATGCCTCACCCTCGCGGATTGTTGAGGTTCATACCATGAGACGCAAACTGCCGTGCTGTTTGGCCCTTGTTCTGCTGGTGGGATGCCAGGGGATTCAGGAGCAGGATGCGATCCGTCCTCTTCGCGACAATGGACCGAAGCTCAAATACGATGAACTTCTGCTCCGCGCTCGCAAGCAGATCGACGTCCTGACCGAGAAGGTGCTGACCGAGAAGAACTGGGGCGACGTCCAGGATGGCTGCACGGCCCTGGAGCAGACGGTGAAGCTGCTGCCAACGGCCCCGGAAGCGCCGGATAAAGAGAAACGCGAGGCGCTGTTGCGCATGACCGAGACGATGACGCGCGACGCTCGTACGCTGAGGGTGACCGCGGTCGAAGTGCCGAAGCTGGCCGGCGCCGAACAGGCGAAGAAGATGAAGGAAGCGGACGAGGCGATTCTCAGCCTGACGAAGACCGTCCGCATCCTGTGGAAAACCAACTGACGATTCGGCCGGGCCACGGAGAAACGTTTGTCATGCAGCCAATCGTACCCATGTGGTTCAAGCAGCGTCAGGGCAAGCTCGAAGCCGCCGGCGAGAACACCTTCAAGGCCGTTGCGCCGCAACAGGGCGAGGCATTTTTGAGCATCCGCCAGGGCGACAACGGCAAATGGTCCGCTGCGGTTCGCGCAACCGCTGATGGTCCGGAGGTCGCCTCGACACTCGCGGAGCATGCAACGCCGGTGTTGGCCTGGGAAGCGGCGTTTGAGTTGTATCGTCAGAGCGTAATTGTCTGACTGAAGACCTTCTTGCGGCTTGGCGGTCTGTTTGCGAGACCACGACGAAACTCTTTCGCTTGATGATCTGTCAGAGCAGCAACGCATTGACGGGAATGGTTCCCACAATGTTCCCATCGAGTACGAACGGAATGGCATCGCCGGGTTGATAGACCTGGAATGAGGTATAGGAGGGAAGCGGCGTCGCCCCCGACGGCTGGGTATAAACTTCAACGCGCCGATCGATCAGATTGACGATCCAGTAGCAAGGAATCCCGCCTCGCGCATAGATGCGGGTCTTATCGCGCTGGTCGCGCAGCAGCGAGGTATCCGCCACTTCAATCGCGATGCCAATGTCACCAGGACCGGGATGTCGATGTTTGTAGTCGGCCGCGGTTCCGCGCACGACAGTGAAATCAGGTTCGGGCTGACTGTCCGTCAGCGACACGGCAGCCTGGATTCGCAAATCCCAATCCGGGGGCAACGAACGCAGCAGAGGACGCAGCATTTGCTGAAGCGTGCTTTCGTGCGGAGGATTCTTTGACATTTTCAGCACTACACAGTTTTCGAGCAATTCAACCTTGTCCTCGGACGTGAGAATGCCGGTTTCGATCATCCGCTGGTAGCGCGCGACCGAGAATCTCGCCATCGAGGCATCGTTGCCGTAGGTCACCGGCGTTGCCGTTGTTGTGGTCATCTCTCTTTCCCTCTCGTTGTGCGGATGAGATTATACTATTACCTCGGCAGAGAAGAAACGCACGCCTTCTTGTAGCCGAAGCCCCCCTAATTCGGCAAACCACTACCCCCGACGTCTGGCCACTTCGGCTACAAGTGAGCTTCTTTCTCGCCGAGGTAATAATCCTGTAAATTCGTTCGCAACCCCTATCCTGGCAGTCCGCCGCTGCTCACTCGAACGCCGACAGTAGCAAATCCGCAACCTCGGTCATGAACAGTTCGTTCCTCTCCGGTGCCGTTCCGCTACCGATCAAGAGCGGACGATCCAGCGGATCGCGAGCATGGACTCCGTGACTGCCACGGACCAGGCTGCTATCCAGCGGAATCACGTCGAACAGCGTGCGAAAGCCGAGCTTCTTCTGAATCAAACGGCGAAGGACGCGGGCCTTGCCCCACCACAATTTCGGATCGAGGAATAACTCACACGGATCGTAGCCCGGCTTGCGATGGATATCGACCGTCCGGGCATAGTCGGGCGCCTGCCGATCGTCGAGCCAGAAAGGATAGGCGAACCACGCATCCGGAGCCGACAACAGGATCAGGTCGCCGGCTCGTTCGTGCCTCAAGCCAATCTCCTCCCGTGCTTCACCGCTGACAATCCGCTCAATGCCGGGAAGCGCGGCGAAAACCTCTTGCACACGCGGCACGTCGCCAGGATCGCGGACATAAACGTGCGCCAGTTGATGATCGCAGACGGCGAACGCCCGGCTCTCGAAGGTGTCGAACACCTCACCAAACGGCCCCGGCCGCGCTGACAGCAGCCCGGCTTTCCGCAGCGCCCGGTTCGGCTCGATGACGCGGTTCACGTCAACGTGGCCATACTCGCTGACCACCCAGACTTGCGCTCCCTGCGCCGTCGCCGTATCCAGCAGCGGAGCGCAGGCATCGTCGAGTTCTCCGACGAGTTTCTTCATGTCGCATCCCGACGGGCCGAAACGCTGCGGATCGTAATCGAGGTGCGGCAGGTAAACGAGAGTCAGGTCCGGACGATGATCGCGGATGACGCTGGCGGCACAGCGAGCGATCCATTGCGTGCAGGGCAATCCCGCCATCGGTCCCCAGAACGTCATGAAGGGGAAGGCACCCAACTCCTTTTCGAGACGTTCGGTGAGGCCGACGGGGGTGCCGTGAATGCCGAACGCCTTGTTGCCGTCGGCTCCATAATACGGTTTCGGTGTTACACTGATATTGACGGCCGCTCCCTGGTTGAACCACCAGAAGAGCTTGGCGCAGCTGAACGTCCGGCCCTTCGCGGCAGCCCGGCGGCGCGCGGCGACATACAACGGCTCGGCCTGAATGAGACGATTCGACTGCTGCCAGAAGCGCACCTCGCCGGTGTCGCGGAACAGCCAGCCGTTGCCGACGATTCCATGAGTTGCGGGAGCCGTCCCCGTCAGAATCGTCGCCTGAGCCGTGCAGGTGACGGCGGGCAGCACCTCGCGCAAAGGGCGCATCCAGCCCTGACTCGCCAGACTCGCCAGGCGCGGGGCGTGCGGCAGCAGTCGCGGCGTGAGTCCGACGGCGTTCAGGAGGACGAGAGGTTGCATCGAGTTCTTCCTTGCCAGGCCGCAAGCGGAGCAGGCCGGTTGGAATTGTCCGAATCGTGAATTTTTTATACTCTCACGTTGGATGAGCAGCGCGGCGATTTCTTTTCATGAGCCTACCGATCCCATGACCCTGACGAGGGCGTAACCAGTGAGTGCGGATAGATACCTGTTCACAAGTGAATCCGTGTCGATGGGCCATCCCGACAAGGTGGCCGACCAGATCAGCGACGCTGTCCTCGACCACTGCCTCAGCGCCGACCCCTACAGCCGCGTTGCCTGCGAGACGCTCGTCACCACCGATCTCGTCGTCATTGCCGGTGAAATCACCACCCACGCCGACCTGTCGAAGGAAGCCGTCGATTGGCTGGTCCGCAAGACCATCCGCGAGATTGGCTACACCGATTCGCGCATCGGCTTCAGCGCCGAGACCTGCAAGATCGAATGCCACCTTCACGCTCAGTCCGGCGACATCGCCATGGGCGTCGATGTCGGCGGCGCCGGCGATCAGGGCATGATGTTCGGCTTCGCCTGCGACGAGACGGCCTCGCTGATGCCGCTGCCGATCCACCTGGCGCATCGGCTGGTCGAAAACCAGGCCCGCCAGCGCGAGAGCGGCGAACTGCGCTGGCTGCGTCCCGACGCCAAGAGCCAGGTCACCATCGAGTATAACGCTGACGGCACGCCGCACCGCATCCATGCTGTCGTCCTGTCCACGCAGCACGACGAAAGTGTGATGACGAAGAAGAACGGCAAGGAATACTTCAAGGACGAGGCCCGTCAGGAAATCATCGACAAGCTGATCCGGCCGACGCTGGAGCAGGACCGAAGCGATCTCATCAAGGGCGAACTCGCGATGGTCATGCCCGGCGGCGACAAGGTCAATCCGGACGACGAAAGCGTCATCGCCTGTCACATCAATCCGACCGGCTGCTTCCTCCAGGGCGGTCCTCACGGGGATTGCGGTCTGACTGGACGCAAGATCATCGTCGATACCTACGGTGGCCGCGGCCGGCATGGCGGCGGCGCCTTCAGCGGCAAGGACCCGACCAAGGTTGATCGCTCGGCCGCCTACATGGCGCGATACATCGCCAAGAACATCGTCGCGGCCGGCCTGGCGAGCCAGTGCGAGGTGCAGCTTTCCTATGCCATCGGCTATCCAGATCCGATCAACGTCTGGGTCTCGACCAACGGCACGGCCATGCACGGTCTGAATGACGGCCAGATCGCCTGCTTGATTCGCAAGCACTTCAAGCTGACGCCGCGCGACATCATCCAGACGCTGGACCTGCGCCGACCGATCTATCGCGAGACGGCCCGTCACGGTCACTTCGGCCGCCAGGTCACGTCGTTTAGCTGGGAGCGCACCGACAAGGCCGCCGCCCTCAGCGCCGAGATCGGCCGAGCTGTCGCGGTGTGACCTCTTCGGAGCCTGAAGCGTAAGCGAAGGGGGTGGCAAAACCTTCGCTTACGCTTCAGGCTCCGATGGAAACTGTTTTTCCATCTCTTCCGGTTCTTCGGTCCCCCCTCCCCTGCGCACGCCACGGAAAAGTTTATCATCCAATTGTTTCTCAAGTCTCTTCGGTAATAATCAAAGTGTAGTTGCCGCCTCCGGCCCATTCAGCGGCAAACCTCGAAGCGTTCCCAAAGCGAGTTCACGCAGCGCGCCGTTCTGAAACGGCGCTCGACTCATTCTGCGCGCTGCTCGCCGGGAAACGATCTGTCCTCATCGCACCCGGAGTTGCCGCCATGCGCTCACGCCGCGCGCCCGCATCGTTTCGGTCACGGCTGCAAGTCGAACAGTTGGAAGCGCGCGAACTGCTCGCGGCCACCGTCTACCCCGCCGGGATCACTCCCAACGATCCCCAGTATCCGTTGCAATGGTCGCTCCACAACACGGGTCAAGACGGCCCCAATACCAAGCCCGGCGACGACATTCACGCGACTGCCGCCTGGACCGTCACCACCGGCAGCATGAAGACGGTCGTCGCCGTCATCGACACCGGCATCGACTACAACAATCCCGATCTGTTCCAGAACATCTGGATCAACCAGGGCGAAATCCCGCCCGACATCAGGGCGCGCCTCCTCGACGTTGATGGCGACGGTATCATCACGTTCCACGATCTGAACGATCCACGGAACATCGGTGCGGGGAAGATCATCGACGTCAACAAGGATGGCCGGATCGACGGCGCCGACCTGATCGCGCCGATCAGCCAGGGTGGTTGGGCCGATGGGATTGACCACGACCATGACGGTTACGTCAACGACATCATCGGCTGGAACTTCGTCAAGAACAACAACAACCCGCTGGACGACAACGATCACGGCACACACATCGCCGGCATCATCGGGGCGACGGGCAACGATGGCCAAGGTATCGCCGGCATCGACTGGCACATCCAGATGATGGCGCTCAAGACGATCGACGCCAATGGCTTTGGCGGCACGGCTGCCGCGATCGCCGGTCTCAACTTCGCCGTGGCGCACGGTGCCTCGATCACGAACAACAGTTATGGCGGCACCGGTTTCACGCAAGAGATGTACGACGCCATCGGCAACGCTCGCGCCGCCGGCGTCATTTACGTCACGGCGGCAGGGAATGGCGTGAACTACGTCGGCCAGAACCTCGACTCCAACCCGTTCTATCCCGCCGCCTACGACTTGCCGAACATCGTGTCGGTGACCGCGACGACCGAGAGCGACACGCTGCCCGACTACGCGAACTATGGCCGAACGACCGTTGACCTCGGCGCGCCGGGACGCCAAATCCTCAGCACGGTTCGCGGCGACAAGTATGTGCTGTTCAGCGGCACGTCGATGGCCGCCGCGGAGGTGACCGGCGTCCTCGCTCTCGTCAAGAGCCAGCATCCGGACTGGACATATTACCAACTCATCAATCAGGTCGAGGCCACAACCGATCCGATCTCCGCCCTGGCCGGCAAGACGGTCACTGGCGGCAGGCTCAACGCCTACCGCGCCGTCAGCCAGGTGCTGGGCGATACGACGGGGGCTTACGTCGTGTCGGCCACACCGAATGCGACGGGCGCGCAGCCGGTTTCGAGCATTCGGCTGACCTTCAGTGAGGGGATCAACGCGAGTTCGTTCGGCCTGGACGACATCGTCAGTTTCACGGGGCCGAACGGCGCCATCAAGGCGACGCAAATCGTTCCGGTGGCGAACACCGACAATCGCCAGTTCGACGTGCAGTTTCCGGCCCAATCGACGGCAGGGACCTATAGCCTGCAGCTCGGCGTCAACATCAAGGACCTGGCCGGCAACTCTCTCAATCAGAATCGCAACAACGTCAACGGCGAATCGGCCGATGGGTACACGACCAGTTTCGTCATCCAGCCGACCTATACCTTCTCCAGTTCGACGCAACTCGCCATTAGAGACTCGACGACCAGCATCGCCACGCTGACGATCAACCAGGACGTGCTGATCGGCGATCTGAACGTGCTGATCAACCTGAACCACACATGCGACAACGATCTTTACATTCACCTGCGCGGACCCGATGGGACCGATATTCTGCTGACGAATCGGCGCGGCGGATACGGCCACAACTACACGAACACGCTGTTCGACGACGAAGCGGCGAAGGGAATCGCTACGGCTTCGGCGCCCTTCACGGGGACGTTCCGTCCCGAGGGGAGTCTGAGCGGGTTCGACGGTAAAAACGCACGAGGCACCTGGCAACTGATTATCGAAGATCGTCAGAGCGGCGACACGGGTACGCTTTTCAACTGGTCGCTGAGCATCCAGAATGCGGCGACGCCGAGTGCCATGTCGCAAAGCGGAACGAGCAGCAGCAGCACAGTCCACACTGCGAGCATCGCGGAGAGCAGCCCTCAAAATCACGGTCGCCATGGAGACGCGAGGTTCGCCGCTCTCCGAATCGAGAGCGTGGCGGAGCCGGCCCGATTGCAGGAAGTGCGTGGGACAGCCGTTGCCGTCGGACAGCGAGCCGAACACGCGATCCTCGATCGCGTATTCACGCGATTGCAATCGCAGTCAACGCCGTGGAGTGACGTGCGCCGCGAGGACGCGGCACCGACGCTTGAAGAGTTACTCGCCTTCTTCAGCGAGCGCAAAGCGAAATGAAGTCGATGGAAGAGAGACAGTAGTGGAGGGACTCAGAGTCTGTCCCAGAAGTGTGGCGGCAAGTTTCCCAACTTGCC
>JBBSDR010000172.1:0-8907 GCA_038240465.1 Gemmatales bacterium | reverse complement strand
CGCAGGGCGTCGCGGAAGTCGGGCATCGCCGGCTTGCCCGACTCGAGTCCCTTGATGAAGTCGGCCACCTGATGCACGAACGAATGCTCGTAGCCGATCTGCAGTCCCGGCACCCACCAGTTGCCCATGTAAGGATGATCGCCATCGCTGACGTGGATCGAACGCCAGCCGCGCACTGGCCCCTCATCCTTGTGATCGAACAGTTGCAGACGATGCAGATCGTGCAGGTCCCAGGACAGCGACGCCTTCTCGCCGTTGATCTCGAAGGTGTACAGCGCCTTGTGGCCGCGTGCGTAGCGCGTTGATTCAAACGTCGCCAGAGAACCGTTCTTGAAACGGCACAGGAAGGCGCAGGCGTCGTCGATGCCGACCTTCTCCACCTTGCCCGTCAGGTTGTGCTTGCGCTCCTTGACGAAGGTTTCCGTCATGGCGCAGACGCCGTCGATGGCACCGTTCAGCCACAGGGCGGTGTCGATGCAGTGGGCGAGCAAATCGCCAGTGACGCCGCTGCCCGCCGCCGCCGCGTCGAGCCGCCAGAGAGCCGCCCCGCCCTGCGGCAAGTCGGGGTTGATGGTCCAGTCCTGAAGAAACTTGGCCCGATAGTGGAAGATGCGGCCAAGTTTGCCCTCGTCGATCAGTTGTTTCGCGAAGGTGACGGCGGGAACGCGGCGATAGTTGTACCAGACCATGTTCGGCACCTTCGCCTTCTCGACCGCCTCGACCATCTTGACTCCTTCGGGTCCGTCCATCGACAGCGGCTTCTCGCACAGGATCATCTTGCCGGCCGTGGCGGCCGCGAGGGCAATCTCGGCATGCAGGTTGTTCGGCGTGCAGATATCGACGGCGTCGATGTCCTTGCGTTCGAGCAGTTTCCGCCAGTCGGTTTCGATGGATTCGTAGCCCCAGGTGTCGGCGAAAGTCTTCGCCTTCGCGGCATCGCGCGCGCAGACCGCCTTGAGGACAGGACGATAGGCCAGGTCGAAGAAATGGTTGGCCTGGAGATAGGCGTTGGAGTGAGCCTTGCCCATGAAGCCATAGCCAATCATGCCGATATTCAGGGGTTTCGCCATGGGAACGTTCCTCGGTCTGTCTTCGCCGCTTGCGGCTTGGCGAGTAGGACCGCCAGGCCGCAAGCGGCAAGAAGGTGATGTACACAACTCGGGTCATTCGTCCTTGCCGCCGGCGAACTTCTCTGGGTAGGGCGTTTCCAGGCCGCGCATCGCATGCCAGAGGATGCGATTGAGCGTATCCTCGTCGGCCTCGTCGCCCTCGTCGAGGTTCATCTCCAGCGACTTCTTCGCCCAGTGCAGCGCCTTGCCCGTCAGTTTCTTGACGTCCGGGTTCATCTCGTCGAGTTTGATCCGATTCGCCACTGCCTTGTACGGCGTCAGGTCCGCCTTGTCCTGGAAGCAATAACGCATCGGCGTGGCCGAGAGATCGAGTTGATTCATCGGCGGCAGACCGAGCATCATCTCGATCGTCTTCACCATGCCCGTCTGATTGTAGCTCGTTGAATCGACGTATTTCCGCTTGGTAAAGGGGCTGACGACCAGCGCGACGGTGCGATGCGAATCCACATGATCGAAGCCATCCTGAGGATCGTCCTCGACAATGAAGATGCACGTTTTCGGCCAGAACTTGCTGTGCGTGATGGCCTCAATAACCTGGCCGAGCGCCAGATCGTTGTCGGCCACCATGGCGCGCGGCATCGGATAGCCGGGCCTTGTGCCGGCGGTGTGATCGCAAGGAAGCGTGACATACATCAGGTTCGGCAGCGACCCCTTCTTCTCATACGCCTTCAACTCCTCGATGAAAATCCTTGCTCGATACACGTCCGGCATCAGGAGCGGGAACCAGGGATACTCCGGATGCGTCAGGGCTTCGAGACTCTTGATGGTCGATTTGGCGGTTGCCTTGCCCTTCTTCGTGCCGTTCTTGTAGTCGTTGTAGAAATCGAGCCAGGCCACGTTCTTCGGCTGATAATCGGACTTGATGTATTCGCCATAGATGCGAACGCTCTTCTTGTGCAAGAGCGCGTTGTCCCAGAGAAAGCCGCTCGGCACATAAGCGAGCGGATCGCTGCCGTCGTCGGGATAGCTGCGCGTGAAGCCGCCGAAGGACTTCTCGAGATAGTCGCTGACAATGGCCTCGTTGCACCAGGTATGGCCGTCAGCGCTGAGGACGCCGGAACAGTAGAAGTTGTCGAACAGCGTGAATTGCCGGGCCAGGGCGTGATGGTTGGGCGTCACCTCCTCGCCGAAGAGGACCAGATTTGGATCGCCCTTGCCCTCCTTCATGTCGCCCAGAAGCTGATCGTAGGTCCGGTTCTCCTTGATGATGTAGATCACATGCTCGAACACCGATGGCTCGCCGTGGCGCTGGGGAACGGTCAACGGCTTAACGTCTTGCCGCGGTTTTTCCAGGCCGGCAAGGCTGTAAGCGAGGCGATTGTTGCGGTTGACGCGCTCGGTATACACCTTCAGCGTCGCGGCGTCCGGCACGTCGATGATCGAGACCGTCCCCTGATGATCGTGCGAGTTGAGCTTGTGGTCCTTCGCTTTCGCCTTCGGCGTGGCCAGTGAACCGTGGCCCTTGATGTTGGCGACATGCAGCTTCTTGCCGTCCGCCGAAACGAGGATCGCTCCGGGATACCAGCCCGTTGGAATCAGGCCATCGAGTTGGCTCCTCTCGGGACGTTCGCGCGAGACCTGCCCTTCCGAGGACTTCGCGGCCAGGCGGACGACGGCGACGCAGTTGTTCGTGCCGTTGGCGACGTAGAGCGTCTCGCCGCCGGGGCTGAGCGCGACGGCGTTGGAACCGCTGCCGAACGGCAGACGCGCCTCGGGCCGGCAGGCGATTGTCTCGACGACTTCATCCTTGGCCGTGTCGAGGACGCTGACGGTGTCGCTGTTGGCGTTGGCGACGTAGACGAATTTCTTGGTCATGCTGGCGATCATGCCGCTGGGATGAAGCCCCGCCGGAATCGTCTTGGTCTGCTTCCATTTGCCGCCCTCCTTCTTCAGCACACTGACGCTGCCGTGGTTGGCAACGCCGGTGCGCGGATCGATGCGGATAGGAGTGCCGGAGGTGGTGGCGCGCGGGTCGCCCGGCTTCGGCGGATCACCGCCCCAGTTGGAGACGTATGCCTTCTCCGGACCGAGCAGCAGCACCATATAGGGCGCGACGCCCACGGCAATCTCTTCCTCGACCTTGCCCGTCATCAGGTGGACGCGCTGGACGCAGTTGCCGCGCGTTGTGGTGACGAGGACTTCGTTATCGGACAGGACCGCGATGCCGGCGGGATGGGCGGCTTCCTTACCCTTGAGCAGCTTCTCCGTATTCCTGGGCAGGTTCAACTTGATGTCGCGCTCCCATTTGTACACCCCATCGGCTTGCCGTTTGGCGATGGAGAGATGGTCCTCCGCGTCGCTGACAAGGACGCGATCGCCGACAACGACAAGGCCGACGACGCTGAAGCCGATCTTCTTCTTGTTCTTCAGCGGCGCCTCAAGGGTCTGCTTGAAGCGAACGCCCGCGAGATCGATAAACGTCACATCGGTGCGGTTCTTGATGACGAGGGTCTTGCCGCCGTCAGCGAAGGCGAGATCGACGGGTCGTCCCGGAAAGACGGCCTGGATGCCGGCTGGTTCGAGGATCTGATTGGTCGGCACGACAATCCGGCCATCGGCCTGTTCGCCAACGGTGAGCTTGTCGTACTCGTCGGCACGAGAGAGGGAAGCAATCGCAAATAGCAAGAGGGCGGCAAGCGGTCGAACAAGCATGACGCGGTTCTCCAGGTTCGGGGGAAAGCCCTCTTGTAGCATGCGGGCGCTGGCGTCGCCACTCAATCACGGTTCTCGTTCCGAGGGATTCCTCCGCTCGCGGTCTGGCGGTCCGGGCCGAAGAACAGCACTTGTCCTCCAAGCCGCTCTGCCAGCCGATGAGGCGCCGGCAGCGGCTGCGTCTCGTAGCCGATCGCGATTCGGTCGTACTCCCGGTCCATCACGTTGTACACATAGTTCGGTATCTCGTCGTGATAGTTATCGACGAACTCCAGCACGCTCGCGATGTCTGCCCCGGCGAGAATCGGCGAGCGCGTCGTCGATTGATACTGCACGTTGATGCCGCTCTGTTCGAGATGCAGGGCGAAGCGATAAGGCGAATAGCTGAACTCTCCCGTTCCCAGCACCAGGACGCGCTGGCCGTGCTCGACTCCTGCTTCTTGCGTGAGGCGATCGAGATCGAGCGGCGAGGGGCGGCGCAGGCCGAAGCGGCCTCCGCTGCGCGGCAACAGGGCATCCTTCAGGTCGCCCTTGCCGATGACATCGGGAACGTCTCCCGGATCGAACGCCTCGTTGGCAACGAACTGATATTGGCCGCGCAACAGGCTGTGGGAAATGACTGTCTTCCTCATCCCGGCTGCCATCCGCGCGCGCTGATTCTGTCCCGTCCAGTCGGTCAGGCAGACCAGATGGACCTCGTCGAGTTGGCGATTGATCGTCTGATACGCCCGCGCCAGTTCGACCAGGGTGCGCCCCGTGCTGATCTCATCATCCACGAGGACCAGGGATTTCGCGGCGGCAAACAGGCGCGCGTCCTCGGCAGCGGCCGGCTGATAGAGGCGATGATCGGTGGCGTGGCTATGGCTCTCGTCGAAGGTCAGGGCGAGCGGACGGTCGAGGTGGTAGCGCGTCGAGTGCAGGAACAGGACATCGTCGCGTCCCGTCCGTTCCAGTAGTTCCTCGAAGACGCCTTGTCCCAGGGCAGTCGCCGTCTCTGCCAGGCCGATCACGACGACTGGGCCGGGAAGGTCACTGAGCGGTCGCGCCAGCCGGCGATGAAGGGCCTGCATCGTGGACGGACGGACGGGGATGTGCTTGCCCAGCACCTTGCTAACGAAGAGGAAGCCGCGCTTGCGACTCCGCCTGCTGCCGAAGCCGCACAGTTCCTCCAGGGGCAACTCGGCATGCTCGACGTTCAGCGTCAGGGTGCCGCAGCGCAGGGCGATGGTGTGCGTCATAGACGGACCGCTCGATTGACCTGGGCCACGCGAAAGCCGACCTTTGGCTGAGGGATATCTTCCGGAGTCGCGGTGCCGAGGGCCAGCCGGACGGCCCAGTAGGGAAACGCCAGACCGGACAGGCACGAGCAGTACAGGCCGCCCGACATGCGCGGATTGATCTCGAGCAGGAAAGGCTTGCCGCCGGAGTCGCGGAACTGGACGTTGAAGAGTCCATCGAGTTGGAAGTGGGCCGTCAGCCGGCGAACCAGGGTGACGATGTGCGGATTATCTTCGAGCTTCTGATAGCCCTCGACGCTGGCCTTGCGGCGAACGACGCAGCGGAGCAGTTCGCCCCTCTGGCCCAGGCAATCGACGCTGCGTTCCGGGCCGGGCAGATACGGCATGAGCATCAGCGGCCGAAACCTGGTAACGGTGCCAAGGGAGGCGCGGGCCTGGCGCAGGCTGATCTTGAGCGAGGCAGTATTGAGCAGCCGGCGGACGCCGCCGCCGCGCGGTGTGACGATGCGAAAGCCAAGACCGTACACCGAGATGCACGGCTTGAAGCAGATGCCTCGATGTCGTTGGCTCAAGTCCGCGTAGGCCGCGTCGAAGCCAGCCAGGTCGTGGACGACGCGATACTCGGGGATCGGCGCCAGTTCGGGCGGAACGGCGCGATAGAGCCGCGATTTGCTGTCGATGGTGTGCAGCGTCGCGGCATCGGCGGCCGCGATGAGCCGGACGCCGCGGGCCTCGAACGCCTGTCTTGCCTTGACGATCGCGTGCAGTTTCGTGCCGGGGAGAAAGACATCGACCTTGTGGCGGCGAACGAAGTCGAGAGCGTAACGCACATACTGGCGGTCATCGAGATGAGCCGGCTCGATCTCGTGGACGTCGCTGAGGCGGAAGACGGAGCTATGGCGATAGGGATGGCTGGTGACGATGCGCCAGTTCTCGCCTGGCCGGAGCGATTCGCGGATTGTTTCCAGCACGTTGTAGCTGCTGGCGATGTTGCGATTGAGCCAGAGGGTGACGATGCTCATGTAGGATTTTCTCGTCGAAGGTCAGAAAGCTATCTTCTACGATGGCAACGTGCAGGTCGTCAAGTGAGCGCGCCTGCACTGGTCTCGCGGAAACGATGCGCGGGGGGATCGGAGGCTGACTCATGCCAATTCACGACTGGACTCGCGTAACCGCTGGCATCTTCCACGATTTTCATCATTCGTGGATCGAGGAGATCAAGCGGGCCTTGAACGCCGGCTTGCTTCCCTCAGACTATTATGCGCTGGCAGAGCAGATCGCAGGCAGTTTCGGTCCTGACATCCTGGCCTTGCAGGAAGTCGAAGCAAACGGTCCGGAAGACACTCCTTCGAGCGCTCCCACCGGCACAAACGGCGTTGCGGTTGCCGTGATGCCGCCCAGGGCGCGCTTCGTTGCCACAACGGAGATGGCGGAGTACGCCCTGAAAAAAAGTACCGTCGTCGTCCGCCACAGCAGCGGAGATCGAGTTGTCGCACTGGTCGAGGTTGTCTCCCCCGGAAACAAGTCCAGCCGCTACGGGATCAAGACATTCGTGGAGAAAGCGGCTTCTGCGCTGTATCGCGGCTATCATCTGTTGGTCCTCGATCTGCTCCCGCCTGGTCCACGCGATCCGCAAGGGATTCATGGAGCGTTGTGGGAGAACATCGCTGACGCTTCCTATCTCCAGCCTCCCGACAAGCCGTTGACTCTGGCCGCCTACGACGCCGGTCCGCCCAAGACGGCCTATGTCGAACCCGTGGCCGTCGGCGAGACGCTTCCGGACAGGCCGCTCTTCTTCCAGCCGGGCGTGTATGTCTCGATTCCATTGGATGCAACGTATCGGGCTGCGTTCAACGGTGTGCCGGCGCGCTGGCGTCGTGTCCTGGAAGCGCCTGGCCAATGACGAGGAGGAGCCTCAGAGATGCTGCGAAATTTGTGGCTGGTGCATCCCGAGGAACCAATGTGTGCCGCCTTTCGGCTGCGCTTCGCCGGCTTGCCCAACGTCCGTGTGATCCTGGGACGCTTTGAGGACCTCGAACCCCATGACTGCTTCGTCACAGCTGGCAACGCCTTCGGCATGATGACCGCAGGCATTGATGCCGCGCTGGTCCGCTTCTTCGGCGAGCAACTGATGGAGCGCGTCCAGCACCGCATCATGGATCAGTATCTCGGCGAGCAGCCGGTCGGCACCGCCTTCATCGAGCCGACGGGCAACCGCGATTATCCCTTCATCGCCCACGCCCCGACGATGCGCGTCCCCGGCAGCATCGAAGGCACCGACAAGGTCTACAGCGCGACTTGGGCCGCCCTGGTCGCTATCCATCTGCACAATGTCGCCGCCGATCACAAGATCGAGACAGTCGCCTTGCCCGCGATGGGGACCGGGTTCGGTGGCGTTCCGCATCTGGAAGCGGCGCGGCAGATGGCGGCGGCGTATCGGCACTACCTGAACCCGCCGCACCGTCTCGACTGGGATTTTGTCGTGGAGCGTCAGAAAGCCATCTTCTACGATGGTAACGTGCAGGTTGCCAAGTGAACGACGACACCCGTTGCGCGGAGAGGAAGCGTCCATTGGCCCTGAACATCGAATTGTCTCCTGCCGACACGACTCCTGAAGCGCTCCAGGTCGAGGCGGCCATCTTTCGCCGAATGACTCCCGATCAGCGTATGGCCCTGGCATTTCGCATGACTGCTTCCCTTCGCACCGTCGCTGCCGCGGGAGTGCGAAACCGCCATCCAGAGTACAGTGAGCAACAGGTCAAGATGGCTGTGATCCGGATGAGCCTCGGTGATGAGTTGTTTCGCAAAGTCTATCCCGGCCAGGACGTCGCATTATGAGCCAGGAAACATCTTTGAGTCAGGAGCCGGGAATACCTGCACGAGAGAACAGCAGAGACAAGCCCCTCTATCCGCTACAATTCGCACATCCGCTCCCTTTGGATCAACATCAGGGATGCACGCATGAAGGGAAGCCGGCCCGACCCTCTACCGCTGGAACCGCTGCTGCACGCCTATGTCCAGGCCGGCGTTCCCGCTCTTGAAACGCTCGGTCCGCGCGCTCAGGCCGTGCTGTCGGCGAAGGAATCCTTCCTCGCCCCCGGCTTTCTCGACCGCGTTCCCGATGGCGTCTTCCAGAACGCGATAGTGTCCTTCTACCAGGCATGCGTCACGCCAGCTTTACATACGGATCGCGTCATCCGCAAGGCGCGCATCATCCGCCATGCGTTGACCCACCTGTGTCACTGTCCGGATCCGCTGCCGCAAAAGCTCGAACGCTGTCTGAATCCCGATGGACCCTACTTCGTCGTCGGACTTGGCCCCTCGTTCTGGTCGGCCATCGCTCAGGCGCTGCGTCCCGAGGCGCATCCCGCCTGGACGCCGGCTACGGAAGCGGGACTGCTTCGGCTCAGCCCCGCCCGCAATGCGCTTGTCTACGCCAGGTTGCTCGATCTGACGGCGCGCATTCGCTACCTTGCACCGTCGCTTACCGCCCTGCACGTCGGCCACTTCCTCGCCCTCGTGTCGCTGATGGAGGGCCGGCGTCTCTTCGCCGGCTCGCAGCGCCTGGGCGCCGACATCTTCGCCGAGGCGCTGCGTGAGGTCCGCGCCCGGCAATCGCTGCGAACTCGGCTGCGCGAGCGCGGCCAGGCGCTGGCCGATGCCCAGGAGGCAATCGAACTCGCTCTTGCCGCGCGCGACGGCAAGCGACTCGGCCTCGTTCTCGCTGCCGCCGATCCCGAGGGCTTCGCGTCCAGTCCGCTCGACTGGGGCAAGCACGGCGAGGAACTGACGCTGTGGATCGGCAGGCTGTGGGAGAACGACGATACCTTTGCACTTCTGGAACGCTTCTGGCAGGGCGATCCGCTGCCCGGCGCCGGACTCTGGCT
>JBBSDR010000171.1:0-8920 GCA_038240465.1 Gemmatales bacterium | reverse complement strand
GTCCGTCCCCTTCTTGACGTGGACCTTGATGAAGCCAGCGGTTTCGCCCTCGAGGATCGCCCGATCAACCTGGGCCAGGCTCTGCTCGAATGTCTGGATGGCGATTCCCTGTCGTTCCGCCTCCGCCGGATACAGGCCGATGTGAGCGATTTCCGGATCGGTGTAGGTACACCAGGGAATCGTCAGGGCGCTGACCTTCGCCCGGCCCAGAAACAGGGCGTTCTGAATGACGATCCGCGCCATCGCGTCGGCCGCATGGGTGAACTTGTAGTGCGAGCAGACGTCACCGGCCGCGAAGATGCGCCGGTTCGTCGTCCGCAGCCGATCGTTGACGTGGACGCCCTCCTTCGTGTCGTACTCGACGCCGACCGCTTCGAGGTTCAATCCCGCGACGTTCGGCGCTCGCCCGACACCGACAAGGATCGCATCCGCCCGCACCTCGCTTCTCTGTCCGTTCGCCTCGACGAAGAGGACTCGCTCCTCTCCTTGTCGTTCGGCGCGAGTGACGTTGGCACCGAGGACAAGGTGGACGCCGTCGCGGAGCATGGCTCCCTGAACGAGAGCGGCGGCGTCGGCATCCTCGCGCGGCATGATCTGGGACTGATTGGCAAGCAGCGTGACGTGCGACCCGAGACGGGCGAATGCCTGGGCCAGCTCGCAGCCGATGGGTCCAGCGCCGATGACAGCCAGACGGCGCGGCAACTCGGTCAGCGAAAACACCGTCTCGTTGGTCAGGTAGCCTGCCTCTTTCAGACCGCGAATCGACGGCTCGACAGCGCGCGCCCCCGTGGCGAGAACGGCCTTCTTGAAGCGCAGCGACTGGCCCGCGACCTCGATCGTGTCGGCACTCGCGAAGCGCGCGGAGCCAAGAAAGACATCGACGCCGAGATCGCGAAACCGAGCGGCACCATCATTGTGACTGATATCGGCCCGCAGTCGTCGCAGTCGTTCCATGACGGCGCTGAAGTCGATGGTGACGCCCTGGGGGACGTGGATGCCGAACGTCGAGGCGTCGCGGACCGCAGCAGCCGCGCGCGACGCGGCGATGAGAGCTTTCGAGGGGACGCAGCCGAAGTTGAGACAGTCGCCGCCCAGCAGATGCCGTTCGACGAGGGCGACCCTGGCGCCGAGACCGGCCGCTCCCGCCGCGGTTACCAGCCCTGCGGTACCGGCGCCGACAACGACGAGATTGTAGCGTGGAGCGGGTTGCGGATTGATCCAGTCCGGAGGATGGACACGATCGACGAGACGTTGATTGTGAACGTCATCGGGCGGCAGCGCGAACGGTTCAGACATGAGGAGGCTCCGGAATGGGAACGCATCTTCGTGCGATCGTTAAACTATGTGGAGGGGCGCCGGCGACGTTCTTGCCGCTTGCGGCTTGGCGGGCTGTCCGCTAAGCGGCAAGAAAGAGGGATGTTATTCCGCCATCGGGCCTAAACGAAGCGGAAGGCGCTTGACAGGAGGTTTCAAACGCCTGTACGGTGTCCAATGTCAATCGTCACGCGAGGAACCTCAATGGCCGCCACCAAGACCTGTCCGCGCTGTGCAACCGCCCTCAAGATCGCGGGCGACAAGTTCGTCTGTCCCGCTTGCCGCGTCAGCCTGACCCGCAAGGCCAAAAGCGATCCGGCGCTGCCCGAGCCGGTCCTCGACTTCACCGCGCAGGCTGTCGCTCCGCGACTCCGCGCCTCCGCGGCGCCAGGGCTGGGACGCGGCCTCGTGCTGGGCAGCGCCGCTCTCTTTCTCCTGCTCGGCACCGTGCTGACCGGCTACGCCTTCGCGCTGACCTTCTCGACGCCGCCCGAAGCGACTCCGGCTGCCATCGTTCAACTGGCCGACTCGGCCCCCAAGCCGCAGCCTGTCGAGGCGCCGGCGGAAGACTGGCGCATCACGCTCAGGGACCTGCGCGAACTGGTCGTCACGCCGACGACGGTGACCCAGGCGCCGACGCCCCCCAAACCGGTCGGTCCGCCGCCGCGTGTCAACAAGGTCATCGACAAGGGCGTCGAGTATCTCAAGGGATCCATCGCCAGCAGTGCCAGAGTTGGCGCGGTCGCCCTCGCCGGCCTGACGCTGCTGGAATGCGGCGTGCCGGCCGATGATGCCGCGGTCAAGCACGCCGTCACGGCCGTCCGCAACGGTACTCCGCAGTTGAACCTGACGTATGATATCGCCACCTGCATCTGGTTCCTCGATCGACTGAACCAGGCGGAGGACAAACCGCTGATTCGCTCGCTGGCCCTGCGCCTTATCGCCAACCAGGGACCGATGGCCGGCTGGGGCTACGCCAGCCGGGTGATCTCGGCCCAGGATGAGACTCAACTGCTGCAACTGCTGGCCGAGAAGCCGCTCACCGCGAGTTGGCGCCAGGAGATGACGGCCTCGCTGGCACCGGACACCGGCAAGCCAGCTCCCAAGGCGCCGCCAATTCGCAATCGAGTGCAGCCCGCGGCCCTGGGCAATCTGCCGGTGTTTCAGTGGGAGCCGGGCAAGAAGCTCGACTGGCGTCCGGCCGGCCATGAGGACAACTCGCTGACGCAGTTTGCCATCCTGGCGCTGTGGTCGGCCCGCAGACAGGGCCTGCCCGTCGAACGCTGTCTCGCCTTTGTCGAGGCGCGGTTCCGCACCTATCAGAACCCCGACGGCTCCTGGGGCTACACGCTGAAGGCCACCTCTCTCCGCGACTCGATGACCTGCGCCGGCCTGCTGGGATTGGCAGTGGGCCGCGGCCTGGGCAAGCAGTCGGATCAACCGAAGGGCGACGTCAAGGATGAGGCCATCGACAAGGCGCTCGTCTACCTCGGCCAGGTCGTCGGCAGAGACACGGCGAGAAAGCTGCCGGCGGAAGAACTGGCGAAGAAGCAGAAGGAACTTCAGGAATTGTCGGTGAAGCTTCGTCGCGCCAAAGATGCGGAAGAACGCCGCACTCTCGTGGACCAGTGGCAGAAACTTCAAGCCATCGTCCGTCCGGCTGCCCTGGGCGGCAGACTCGTCGGTGCGGAGGGCTGGGGCGATGTCTACTTCTTGTGGTCGATGGAGCGCATGGCCGTTGTCTACGATCTGAAGACGATTGCGGGCAAGGACTGGCATGGCTGGGGTTCGGAGATCCTGATGGACGCTCAGTCGGCCAACGGATCGTGGACCGAGGGGCATGCCGGCATCCCCGATACCTGCTTCGCGCTGTTGTTCCTCAAGCGCGTCAACATCGTGCAAGACCTGACGGAGCAGTTGCGTCTGCTCGGCAAGGTCAAGGACCCCGGTCACGGCAAACCCACCGTCGTGCTGCCGGGCGAGACGGCCAAGCCGGACGAGCATTGAGCCTGGACATCTTTGAGGGAATGGTTCCATGACGCCAACAAAGACGTGTCCGCGCTGTGGCAGCGGCCTGAGTTCGACGGGCGACAAATTTGTCTGCCCTTCCTGCCATGCGAGTGGGGTGCGAAAACCGAAGGACCCCCGTAGTGCAGGCGTCTCGCCTGCTCTTCATGCAGCCGAGACACCTGCATCACGAGGGCTGATCCTCGGCGGAGCCGCTCTCTTTCTGCTGCTCGGAATGGCACTGACCGGCTACGCCTTCGCGCTGACCTTCTCTTCTAAACCGGAAGGGCAGCCGGTCGGCGGCCGCCTGGACTGGCCGCTTCCCGACACGGACCGGCCTGAAGACTGGCGTGCCACTCTGACGAACCTGCGCGAATTGGTGACCACGCCGCCGGCGACGCCGACCCAGCCGATTGACAATCCGAAGCCGGAGGTCGTCTCCGCGCGGGCGAACAAGGCCATCGACAAGGGCGTTGCCTTTCTCAAGCAGGTACTCGGCGAACGCGCCGGGGGACGCTATGCCGGCCCTGTCGGCTCCGGGTTGGCGGGGCTGACGCTGCTGGAGTGCGGCGTGCCGGCGAGCGATCCCGTAATCCGAAGACTGGCAGAACAGGTCCGCAAGCGCGCGCCGGCACTGTCCGCGACCTATCAGATTGCCACCGATATCTGGTTCCTCGATCGTCTCGGCGACAAACGCGACCACGATCTGATCCGCTCGCTCGCTCTGCGCTTGATCGCCAACCAGAAGGCGATGGGAGGCTGGGACTACGCCAGCGCGCCGATTTCCGCCCAGGACGAGACGGCCCTGCTGCAACTTCTCGCGGAGAAGCCTCTGTCCGCCAACTGGCGCGACTCGATGACTGCTGCCCTGGCACCGGACAGGAGCGGACGGCCCGTCACCGGCGACCCGGCCCCGCGCGGGAGTACGCGCATGGAGCAACTGCCGCTGTTCCGCTGGGAGCCGGGCAAGAAGCTCGCCTGGCATCCGGCCGGCCGCGAGGACAACTCGCTGACGCAGTTCGCCATCCTGGCGCTGTGGTCGGCACGCAAGCATGGTGTCCCCGTCGAACGCTGTCTCGCCTTTGTCGAGGCGCGTTTCCGCACCTATCAGAACGCCGACGGCTCCTGGGGCTACGCGCTGCGAACGACTGGCCATCGCGACTCGATGACCTGCGCGGGCCTGCTCGGGCTGGCAGTAGGACGCGGCCTGGGCAAGCAATCGGACCAGCCGAAGGGCGACGTCAAGGACAAGGCCATCGACAAGGCGCTCATCTATGTCGGCCAGGTCGTCGGCAAGAAACCGCTCAACCGCGGCGCGACGGTCAAGGGCCGGCTGATCGCGGCTCAGGCCCTCGGCGATCTGTACTTTCTCTGGTCGATGGAGCGCATCGCGGTTGTCTACGATCTGAAGACGATCGCGGGCAAGGACTGGTATGCCTGGGGTTCCGAACTGATCCTTGACGCCCAGAGTGACAACGGTAGCTGGCACGAGGCTTTTCCCGGAGTCCCCGACACCTGCTTCGCGCTGTTGTTTCTCAAGCGCGTCAACATCGCTCAGGACCTGACGGCCCAGTTGCGTCTGCTGGGCAAGGTCAAGGACCCCGGCCACGGCAAGCCCGCTGTCGTCTTGCCGGGAGAGACGGTCAAGCCGGATGATTGAATGATTGAATGATTGAATGATTGAAGATTGATGATTGATGATTGATGATTTGAAAGAGAATCCTCAATGTCTTCCCGGTTTCGGCAATCGACAATCATCAATCCTCAATCCTCAATCCTCAATCCTCAACCCACGATCTCGACCCACAAAGAAAAGAGGAATCGTCTGTGCCTTTCACCTGCCGCCAGTGTTCCCGCGTCAATCCGGACGGAGCGCTTTACTGTCACTTCGACGGGCTGGCGCTGGCCGCTCACGGAGGCCAGAGCGGGCCGCTCGACGTTGGCAAGCAGCCGTTTCCGTCCTCGTTCGTCTTTCCGTCAGGCCAGGCTTGCCGCAACTTCGATCAACTGGCCCTCGCCTGCAATCGCAACTGGAGCGAAGCTCGCGAACTGATCCAGGAAGGCTTTCTCGCCGGCTTCCTCGGCGGTGTTGGCCGGGTCGATCTGGCAATGGCGGCGCACGCAGCGGCCAAGCACCCCGATCCCGATCAGGGACTCGACGACTTCCTCGCCAAGCTGCCCAGCGATGAACTGGCCGCGCCGAAGCTCAAGGTCGATCCGGTCGAGATGAACCTCGGCCAGCTCAAGGTCGGCCACGACGTCCAGATGGAGATTCTTCTTTCCAATGAGGGCATGCGGCTCCTGCGCGGCTCAGCCGTCGTCAAGGGCGGCGAATGGCTGCAACTCGGCGAGGGCGCGGCCGCCAAGGTGTTTCAGTTCACCGATGAACTGCGCGTGCCGGTCCAGGTGCGCGGCAAGGCCCTGCGCGCCGGCAACAAGCTGCTCGAAGGCACAATCGTCGTCGAGACCACTGGCGGCACGGAGACAATCACCGTTCGCGCCCAGGTGCCGGTGACACCCTTTGCCGAGGGCGTGCTGGCCGGCTCGCGCACGCCGCGCGAGGCCGCCTCGAAGGCCAAGGCCTCTCCCAAGGACGCCGCGCCGCTGTTCGAGAGCGGCGCGGTCGCGCGCTGGTACGAGTCCAATGGCTGGACCTATCCCGTTCTCGGTCCCGCCTCGACCGGCCTGGGGGCCGTGCAGCAGTTCTTCGAGGCGCTCGGCCTGGTTCAGCCGCCCAAGGTCGAGATCAACCAGACGAACTTCTCGCTCTCTGGCCGTGCGGGCGAACGGCTGCAAGCGAGCGTCAAGGTGACGGCGGTTGAGCCTCGACCTGTCTATGCGCATGCCAGCAGCGATCAACCCTGGCTGACCATCGGCAAGGTGACGCTGACAGGCAAGATGGCGAACGTGCCATTGATCGTCGAATCCGTGCCGGATCGGCCGGGCGAGACGCTGCAGGCGACGGTGACGGTGACGGCGAACGGCCAGCAGCGCTTCACGGTCATGGTCGCGGTCGCCGTCTCGGGCAGTCCGCGCGCGAAGGCCACCGAGCCGATGATCGACGTTGGCGTCACGACGGCGCGGCCCGCCTCGGTGCCGGTACTGGCCCTGACGCCGGTAGATCAGCCCGCCGTGAAGGGCATTCCGCTGTTCGCGCGCATCGATCCGGGCGGCTGGCCGGCCTGGATGCACGCAGTGCCGCTGGCAGTCATCTGCCTGCTGCTGATGGCCGTCATCGGCCGCGATTTCTTCGCCAGGGGGACGCCCGCGCCGCTGCCTCCGGAGTTGCTTGACGAGTTGGACCCGCCGCCGGATCCGTTTCCGCGTATCGGCGTTCTGTTCCACGACAAGGGCGACACGCTGATTCAGGAGCGGAGCCAGCGATTCGGCCTGGTGATGCTGCGCGAGAAGGACCCGCTTGATCGGCGCAAACTGAAGAAGCTGACCTACGATGAACTGGGCCGAAGCAACAACACCTGTCTGATGATCGACGGCAGGGAGCAACTGTTCGGCCACAAGCCCGGCACCTGGGAAAAGGCGACCTCGGCGCTGGGCAAGGATGACAGGGGCGAGGAGCGCATCGGCGAACGCGCCGTCTGGCTGGCCGAGGATGGCAAGGTGGCCGTGACGCAGCAGGTCGAGATCATCAGCGGCGAGCAGACGAAGCTGGTCGATACCTGCCTGGTTCGCTATACGATCGCCAACCGCGACAAGAAGGCGCACTCAGTCGGCCTGCGCTTTATGCTGGACACTTACATTGGCGCGAATGACGGAGTGCCATTCACGATTCCGGGCGACAAACGGCTGTGCGACACGTTCTTGAAGTTCGACAAGGGCGCGAGGCTGCCGGACTTCATCCAGGCGCTGGAGCGTCAGGACCTGGCCAATCCCGGCACAGTGGCGCATCTGCAACTGAAGCTGGGCGGCAAGTTGGAGTCGCCGACGCGATTGACGCTCGGCTGCTGGCCGGACCCGGTGCTGGCCAAGGACCACAACACGCCGACAGCCCTGGCCCAGATGACGATGTGGAACGTGCCGGTGTTGCCGATCCACACGTTGTCGCCGGGCGACTCGGCCGTGACGATGTACTGGGACCCGAAGCCGCTCGCTGCCGGCGCGACGCGCGAGTTGGGCTTCTCGTATGGCCTCGGCGCGATCGCGACGACCGGGGCGGCGAAGGGCAAGTTGGCGCTGACGGTCGGCGGCACTTTCCGTCCGGGCGGCGAGTTCACGGTCACGGCTTATGTGAGCAATCCCGAAGCGGGACAGACGCTGAAGCTGGAGTTGCCGGACGGCTTTGCGCTGGTGGACAGCGCTGCCGAGCAGGGCGTGCCGGCCCTTCAGCCCGACGCGGGCCGGCGCACCAGCCCTGTAACGTGGAAGGTGCGCTCGGCGAACAAGGCGGGAGCGTATTCGCTGAAGGTGACATCGAGTACCGGCTTGACACAAACGCAGAAGGTGACGATTCAGAGCAATCGGTTGTTTGATTGACACGAGCCGCTTGCGGCTTAGCGGCCACCTCGCTAAGCCGCAAGCGGCGTGTGGGAGCGTCGATGTCGTTTCGCCTGTTTGTCTACTATTGTGCGCTCAGCGGCGGCGGCGCGGCGTTTGTCGGCTGGCTGCTGGGACGGTTCGCCACGGGGCATCACCCCGTCGGTGAGGCCGGCGTCAAGGGACTGTTCCTGGGCATGTTCGTCGCCCTGGCCCTGAGTTTGCTCGACGCGATCATGAGCCTTTCGTCGCAGTCCAGGAGCGAGGCTCGTCTCAGCATCCTCGCATCAGTAGTTGTCGGCGCGTTCGGCGGTCTGATGGCGGCGATGTTTGGACAAGCGCTCTATGGCAGCCTCAATCACTGGATCTTCCTCCTGTTTGGCTGGACGCTGACGGGTCTCTTGATCGGCGCCTCGATCGGCATTTACGCCTTTTTGATGCGTCTGATTCGCGGCGAGGACGTCGGCCCAGCGTGGGCGAAGTTGCAGAAGGGCCTGCTGGGAGGCACTGCGGGCGGCGCGTTGGGCGGCAGCGTCTTCCTTGTCCTCAAGGTTGTCTGGGACGGCATCTTTCGCGACAAGGAGGGAATATCGTTGTGGAGTCCGAGCGCGACCGGCTTCGTCGCCCTGGGCGCGTGCATCGGTTTGGCGATTGGGCTGGCGCAGGTGATTCTGAAGGAAGCCTGGCTCAAGGTCGAGGCTGGCTTCCGGGTGGGCCGTGAGATTCTGCTGTCGAAGAGCGAAGTGACGATCGGCCGGGCGGAGACGTGCGACATCGGTCTTTTCGGCGACGCGACGGTGGATCGGCTTCATGCGAAGATCATCCAGGAAGGCGGGCGTTACCTTCTGGCCGACAACGGCACCTCGGCGGGAACGCTGCTCAACGGCCAGCGCGTCACCGAGCCGACCCCGTTGAAACAGGGCGATCGCATCCAGATCGGTCGCTCGATCCTGTCCTTCGGCGAACGCCGCAAGAGTTGAGAAGTAGTTCTTCCCGTGGTGCAGGCGGCTCGCCTGCTCTTCTGCCAAACAAAGAGCAAGCGAGACGGACCCGTGGTGCAGGCGGCTCGCCTGCTCTTCTGCCAAACAAAGAGCAGGCGAGCCGGATC
>JBBSDR010000170.1:0-8937 GCA_038240465.1 Gemmatales bacterium | reverse complement strand
TCCATCCTCTACGTCAATCAGCAAACGAAACTGAAAATCACCGCCCGCCGCGGCCTCAAGCTCGATAGCGGCGAGGTCGTCATCGAGGCGGCACCGGCGAAGGAAAGGTATGTCCTCGTCACGCCGCAGCGCGAGATCAAGGCGATGAACACCACCGTCGCCGTCCGCACCACCGATGCCGGGACAGGCGTCGTCGTCACACGCGGCCAGATCGAAGTGGTCAACCCCGCCGGCGAGCAGACGATCAACGTCGCTGCCGGCCTGCGCCTCGATCCGGACGCCAAGAAACCGTCGCCGGCCCCGCGCGCCTCGTCGCTGCTCGACTGGACACGCGAACTGATGATCGCCGCCGAGTCGCCGCTCATCCCCGCCAGCAGCCACAACGGCGGCAGCCTGACCATCGTCGATCCCAATGGCCAGGAAGCGAAACTAAACGTCCGCAAGTTTCACATCGATGTATTTATCGAGGACGGTTTCGCTCGCACCACCATCGACCAGACCTACTTCAACCACACGCAGGGCCGGCTCGAAGGGACGTTCCATTTTCCGCTGCCGCCCGATGCCTCGCTGTCGCGACTGGCGATGTATGTCGATGGCACGCGGATGGAAGGCGGCATGGTCGAACGCGATTATGGCCGCAACGTCTATGAGAGCATCGTCACCAAACAGCAAGACCCGGCCCTGCTCGAATGGGTCGATGGCTCGACGTTCAAGATGCGCGTCTTTCCCCTCGAACCACGCCAGGAGAAGCGCATCGTCCTGTCCTATTCGCAGCGCATCCAGAGCGTTTACGGACAGGAGACGTATCGCTTTCCCGCCGGCCACTCGCTCGACCGCGTCCAGCAATGGACAGTCAAGGTGCGCATCAAGGAGGGCAAGGACATCGCCTGGAACCGCCCGGCGCCCGGCCGGTTCGCGCGCGAAGAGCGCGGCGACCGCGTCCTCGAAATCTCGGAGAGGAACGCCAAGCTCGATCGCGATTTCGTGCTGACGCTCGGCCAGCAGAAGGAAGCGGAGCAGGCGCGCTTCTCGACCATCGAACAGGACGGGGCGCGCTACCTGATGGTGCGTTATCGTCCCGACGTCGTGAAGCAGGCCGTGGCCGGACGCCAGCCGCGCGACTGGGTGTTCCTGTTCGAGTCGTCCGGCGAGCGCGAGCCATTACTGGCCCGCGCCCAGGTCGAGATTATTCGCGGCCTGCTGCAGAACGCCGACGTCAACGACCGCTTTGCCGTGCTTTCCGCCGGCACCCGCGTGCGCTCGCCGATGAAGGAATGCGAGCCGGTGACGCCCGAAAACATCGACAAGGCGCTCACCTTCCTTGAAGGTTCGCACTTGATCGGCGCGCTCGATCTCGACAAGGGGCTGAGTGAAGCCGTCACGCTGTTGAAGGACGGCCGTAATCCGCATCTGGTGCATGTCGGCAGTGGTGTCGCGGCGATGGGCGAACAGCGCGCGGACCTGCTGGTGAAGCGCATTCCCGACGACGTCTGCTATGTCGGCATCGGTGTCGGCCGGCGCTGGAACCGCGGCCTGATGAAGTCCGCCGCCGAGAAGACGGGCGGTCTGTTCGCACAGATCAATCCCGACGAGGCGATCTCGTGGCGCGCGTTCGAGCTGGCGTCGGCCCTGAACGCGCCGCGTTTGCTCGATGTAAGCGTGCGCGACGACAGCAAGAATCGCTACCTGACATTCAGTAGTCTGGTGACGCAGGGCGAGGAGATTTGCGCCGTGACGAGGTTGGAGAAGGACATGCCGGAGAAAGTGCAGATCCTCGGGCGCTGGAGCAATCGTCCTTTCGAGGTCGCCGTGCCGGTCAACGAGGTGGCGAAGGAGGCGGGACATCTGCCGCGGACATGGGCGAGACTGGAGATCGACCGCCTGCTGGCTGAGGACGCGGCGAAGTCCAAGGATCGCATCGTCGAGCTGTCGAAGGCGATGTATGTGATGAGTCCGTTCACGTCGCTGCTGGTGCTGGAAAATGAGGCGATGTATCAGCAGTACAAGGTCGATCGCGGCCGCAAGGACCACTGGGCGATGTACGATTGCCCCGAGAAGATCGATGTTGTCTATGAACCGGAAGAGGGCATGCCCGCCGATCCGAAGAAGGGCGTCAAGCCGACGGCGAAGCAAGTGTTGGACACGGTTGTCTTCCGTGCATCGCCGCGTGTCCTGGCGTATGGCGAGGACAGGGGACGCGGCACGTTCGCGTCTGACTTCACCGAAAAAGTTTTCACTGCTCCAATCTCGCCGAAGGGTGATGCGACCCCGCTTCTCGCTCGCCTTAGGCCACAGGGAGAGAACCCTAAGCAGGAGTTCGAGTTCTGGGTCGGCTTTTTCCGTGGCGATGAGGCTCCCATGACGGAAAGCCTCACAGGCGCGAAACTCGCTTATGACCGATCCACACAAGACGCGCGTGACAGTTACCTCCACCAAATTCCGACAAAACTTGCCAGCCAGCAACTCCCGACGGAACTGGCTCGGAAGGACACTTCGTCCCGGGTCGGTCAGACTGTCATTGTCGGCAACACGACGACGCGACAGAGCATCCTTCCGCAAACCCATGCGGATTTCCTCACCGGAGGAGAACGGGCCAGTCCAGCGCTCAGGGAGTCAGAACGCACCCTGAACGTGCTGCGTATCTTCGAGAGAGGAGGACTCGGGCGTGCAGAACTGGGCATGGGTGATAACGATGAAGGTTCTGGCAAACCCTTCTCCGGAAAACTTCACTTGCGGACGCCTCCACTCCTCTACGCTCGGCCTGCGTTCAGTGGCGACGACCGACTCTTCTACGATCTGGTCGCCTATGCCCCCGGCATGAACACCAGTCTTGCCGACGTCCTCGCCGTCCTCGAAGCCGAGGCCGCGCCATCGCCCGCCAGCAAGACCGGCAAGATCGATGACGAGGCGCGCAAGCTGTTCGACAAGGCGCGACAGACCGGCTGGCGTTCCTTCACCATTCCCGCCGAGGGTGACGAAGCGGCGCTGACCATCACCTTCGATGGCCAGGGCCGCCATGTCTACGAACGCACGCTGAGTCCCGGCTTCCGCGAGCGTGTCGTCTGCGATGGCGACAACCTCTGGCATCTCTATCCCGATCTGCACATCGGCGCCAAACGCAGCGTCAGCCGCTTCCATCGCCAGGCATTCTCGCGCATGGTGCCGATGGCCCTGCCGCGCGCCGAAGACCTGGCTCGCGGGGCCGATCTGGTGATGGCCGGCGAACGCACGGTCGCCGTCGTGCCGCACGGCGTCGAGGACCTCAAGGACACCCAAGACAAGACGCTCACTTACACCCGGTTGCATCTCGTCTTCGACGAGCAGGGTCAACTCAGCGAACAGCATGTGGTCGAGATGCCGGCGAAGAAGGTGCTGGCTCGTATCGTCCTCAACAAGGACGGCCTTCGCATTCTCGACGACAAGAACAAGGAGACGTTCAGCCGCAAGACAATGCTCGCGGAGGCGAAAACGCCGGACCTCAAGCCGGACGTCAAGTCCCTCGTTGTCCTGCCGCTGCCCTATCGAACGCGCGATCACATCGTGGCAACGAGGAAGTTGAAGGATCGTCGCAACGAGGACCTTCCCTTCGCCGATGCCACGGCCCTGTTCGCCGCGGACTTCGCCGCGGGCAACGGCGGCATCGTCAGCGTTTTCCGCGAGTCGTTCCACGGCCGCGATCAGCGCCAACTCGGCCTGTACGTCCTGCTCGCCGCCGCGGGCCAGAACCTCGACGCTCAGAACCTCGACGTCCTCAGCGAACATCGCGATGAGCCGCTGGCGCAATATCTGGCGCTGCACTCGTCGCCGGTGCTGCGGCAGCACGCCAGCCAGTGGGCCGTCGGCAGCGTGCAGTGGGGCGAGGGGGCGCTGCGACACCTGGCCGTCACTCACGCCATGCTCCAGCGCTGGAAGAACCCGCGTGTCCTTGACGCCAGCAAACGCCAGCGTCAGGAGGCGCTGTCATCGGCCCTCGAATACGCCGAGAAGCATAAGAACACGCATTTCGGCTTCGCCCTGCTGGGTCTGATGGCCGATCGCGCCGCCGAGGCTGAGGCTGCCGACAAGGACGCGAAGGACGTCCGCGAAGCACTGGCGCGAATCTGGCAGCACTATCTGAAGACGCCTGGCCTGGAGACCGTCGCGCAGTACGAGCAGGCCCGCGCCTTCTATCGCGCCGATAAGCGCGCTGAGGCCCGCAAGGCTTTCCTCGCGCTCTACGAGTCGGCGCGCAAACAGGATGGCTTGCTCGCCATTGACGACGACTTCCACAAGACACTGCTCGGCGACGGCAAGGGTCAGGATGAGTGGAACGCCGTCATTCGCCGCACCGCCCGCGACCTGATCGAGAAGAAGCAGCGCGCCGCTGTCCTCGCCCTGGCCCGGCAGTGCTGGCAACTCGACGATCAGGCGCTGGCGCAAGACTTGATGGCTCTGGCGCTCGACGGCATCAAGGAGCGCAAGGAACGGCTGACGTTGACGGTGGCCGTGGTCGATTTCCTCAATGGCAACGGCCAGGGGATCGAGGCGGAACGTCTGCTCCGAACGCTGCTGGAGGATGCGGAGTGGTCGAAACGGGCTGACCTGTGGCGCCTCGCCGCGAGCGTGGCCGGCAGCCGCGATCAGAGCGCCCGTCGGCTGGAGTGTCTGGAACGGGCGCTCGACGCCGAGTATCGCGATCGGCCCGAGGTGATGCGTCAAGACACGATCGACGAGGAGTATCGCACCGTCCTGACGCACTTGCAGAACCTGGGCGAGGCGATGGTGACGCTCAAGGTGAAGCCGCCGGAGGACTTCCTGGCGCGAGTGGTGCGGACTGCGGATCGCTGGCGCAGCCTGTCGAAGAATGGCATCAACGCTTGCGAGATGACGGCTCGACTGCTGCGGCAACTGGGTGAGCAGGACCTGGCCTGGGACTATCTGACGACGCCGGTTGGACAGAGGCCGGGAGAGTCGGCGCCGTGGGTGGGACTGGCCCAGTCGCTGCGGAACCAGGGCGATCTCAAGACGGCGGATCAGGCGTTCGCCTCGGCCTTTGCCGCGGAGCCGACGAATGCGCAAGTCCTCTGGGATCGCGCTCAGAACCTGCGTCAGTCCGGCAACGCAGTCGAGGCGAAGAAGCTGCTGCGACAGATCGCCGAGGGAACCTGGCAGCCGCGCTTCCAGGCGCTGACCGCACAGGCCCGCTGGCAACTCGATCGGCGCTGATGTCGTGCTGACACCACCCCGACGCGCCAGTGAGGATTGCTTGTGTAGGATCCCTACTGGCGCGTCGATGTCATAGGCAGATCGACCAGATCAGACGTCCGGCATCCCCTCGATGTCGCGATCCTTCTTCAGCGCTGCGATATTCCAGTTCGACGGATGAACGCTGGCACGGCGCTGATCGCGTGAATGGTGAGGAAATTTCCCCGGTACTCGCAGGCGGCCAGCAGCACCTCGTTGCCGAGACCTGTAATCCGCCTGAGCAGACGCTCCTCTGTCTCATGTCTTCGGCCACTGGGAGAAAAAAGGCCTCTCGACCGGTTGACCGACGGGGACGCACAGGTACAGATCCACGCGCTCGGCGACACTGATTCCGAAGCCCTGGGGCAGGAGGAACCACGACACGACATTGACGACCTGGCGGCCGGATTTTCGGGCCCAGAGGTCGATGTCGCTCCGCCGGGGAGCAGTCTGAGGCCCGCGGCGTTGGTCGCAGACCCACACGCAACCATTGGCCGGGAGAGTGTCCACTGGGCTGTCGAGTTTTCCACCCCATTGCACGGGGTGCTTCTGAGTACGCAAGTACCACCAGAGGACTGCGCCATTCGCCTGGTTCAACTCTCCCTCACAGAACACCACGATCTGATCCCCGGAACGCATGTGTGTGGTCAACTCGCGAACCACCCCCCGCGTCCACAGGGAGTGATCGTCGCGATGCGGCCGGCGTGCCTGAGACACGGCGACGCCAAGCAAGCCGACCAGGAGCAGCGCCGCGCAGCAGTAGGCGCAGTGGAGTTGCTGGCGCAGAGAACGGGAAAACCGTTCGATCAGATACGCCATCCCCGTGGCGGCCAGAAGACAGCTTGCCGGCGCGAGGTGCTGAGAGACCCGGCCGCAGGAGCCGTAGGGATACTTGTGCAGAATCGCCGCCACGAGGTTGAGTGCGAAGGGGGCAAGCATCATCGCCAGCAAGGTGCGCTGACCCCTCTTCCACCAGACGGCGCAGCCCACCAGCGCCAGAATAAAGGTGGCAGTACTCCCACCGTGTGAGTCGCCGCACGGGTACGCCAGCATTCGGCCGGTTTGCTGATCGAGCCACCACAAGGGCCCCATCAACAGATTGGCAGGGGGAAAGCCATTTTGCCAGACATCCAACAGGTAGGCATGAATGACACTTTTTTCCGGGTTGATTTGTTCCCGTCCAATGAGGGCATAGTGTCCGAGGAAACTGCCGATGAACAACAGGTTGTAGAGGACGAAGATCACCTTGCCCCGGAATCCGGCCGACCGCCATACGGTGGGGAGAAGGGCCAGGCTGATGCCCCCTGCGACGAAGACCGCCGGGTATGAGGTCATAATGGCCAGCGGAGCCAGCACCGCGAGCAGCAGCATGCGGCCGTCGCGTTCCGGCCGGCGTAACCAGTTCACGGCGACAGCAAACAGCAACACGGCACAGAACAGATCCGCGCTGTACGGCTTGACGCTGCTCGACATCGAGATCGGCCACATCGAAACCGAGAGGATGCCAACGGTGAGGAGGGCGACCAGGGACCCACTCGTGCGCCGGGCCAGCCACCACACGAGGCACAGGCCAGCCCCCCCAAGGAGGAGTGGGAGCAGGCGCATGGCGCACTCCGATGGCCCCAGCAATCGCCAAACCGTGTGTTCGCCCCAGAGAAACAGGATCGGGACCACTTGCCCGAACTGCAGGTGTTCCGTAAGCCCGGCGTAGTCGCGCTCCACGCAATTGAGGGCGACGAAAGCCTCGTCGTTCCAGATGGGGAACTGGAGAAGATAACGCTCCACCCGGACGAGCAGTCCGGCGAAGAGGAGCAGCCAGCCGAGCCTCAGCAGGGCCTGTCGATAGCGATCCCGGGGAAGATCGGACACCCGTGAAACTGGGGACATCCGGGGAAGCATGCCTGGAGTCATGAAGCCATGCGTTTCCACCGTGTCCGTTTCCATGTCCCTGTTCCTCGGTAGCAAAAAAGATTGCTCTGGGACTGCCTGCACAGGCGCTGGGTGAACTCGTTCTCTATCGCTCGACTCCACGATAAAATCAAGGTGTAGTATCGGCAACGGACCCCGGCGGACTTGAGGTTGCGACCGTCTTTTCCCGTTGCGCCTTTTCGTCTAGTAGCTCTCTCGCCGGCCAGGATCACGACGCGGCGTCCTGCCACGAATAAACGTACTCGATCTCCTCCCGCTTCCTCGGCCCGTCGATGGACCACCGAAGGACGATGCCGTCGTCGCGGACGACGAGCCTGGCGGAGTAGCGATCTTCGCTGCACAGGTGCGGGGAGACCGAACGCCATTCCCCCTCGCCCGCCGGTGCGAGGTCGAAGAGGTAGACCGGATGGTCCTCGCCGAAGCGGAGATGTTCCAGGCGAAGCGTCTCTCCGGCAATCGTCCAGCGAAAGACGTTACGGAAGCGGATGTCGTTCCCTCCCTCGGGACGCCAGACGCCCGACTCGGCGAAGGTCATCGAGCCTTTGGTGGTCTGCTGGACGATGACCGTACCGCTGCCCTTGCCGTTCCAGCCGCCGGGCCTTTCGCTCCGTGCGACGAAGGACAGGACACGCACTCGCGAGAGGCGATCCCAGAGCCGATCAATGGCTGGACACGGCGTATTGTCGCAGGCCCCGTTCTCGTCCCAGTGGCCGGGAGGTGCCTGGCAGGGCGAAGAGGCAAGCTCGCGGACAGGCTCCTTTTCGGACATCGGAAACGACCTCCCTGGAACGGCGTGTGACAGGCCGATGCACGGGGCCCATCCGCCCTGGAATCCAACTTCCTCAAGCCTTCTCCTATTGTCCGCTCGATGGGAAATACCAAGGCTTCACTCCGGGTTCTTCATTCCTTTCCTGATGCGTTGGAGGCGTTCTCCGAGTAAGTCCGGGCGTTGATCCTCGGCGATCTCCCGACGCCGCAGTTTTAGTTCCCGGATGCGAGTCTCACAGTACGCCTCGAACTCCTTGTCCATCCCTTTTCCGATCAAGCGGTCCATGCAGGCCAACGCCAGGTCGTCGGCGGTCACGCGGTTGAACCCCTCATACCGTCCCAGGTCCAGCGAACGAAAGATCCTGGCGACGGCCTCGTCAAGCCTTCCGCCACGGACGCCGGACAACCCCTCAATGAGGTCCTTCTGCTCCCGGGTGTCCGTCGCATTGATGAACGGCGGGTCATCCGGGTTATAGCCGGGGTACAGGGTGGCCAGGATCTTGCTCGCCGCCGCCTTTCCTGCCAGAAACTCCTTGTCCTGGTTGATGCTTGTCAGCCAGTAGATCCAGTGCAACCGAAACGGGATCGTGTCTGCCGCGGGCTGACCGTTCTTCGCGGCTTTGACACGCATTTAGGAAAAACGGTAATTTGGCGAAGAGAGGCAGCTACCTATCTTCGCCAACTTGCCATTGTCGGCTAATGCGTGTCAAAGCCCATCGTCATAGTCGAAGTTCCCATCCGGAGTCCCCCGAGCAGCCTTCATGCTCCATGCAGCTTACCCGGCCCAGCAAAGGAGAGCAAACCCGCTGCCTGTCATTCGAGGAGGCGGTATTACCCCGGCATGAAAGTGAATCACCGAAGCTCTATCGCCGCCGCCCGGCTTGTCCGGGCGGAGCGCTGTTTGGATACCAGAGGCTGAGGTCCTTCTCCCTCCTCGCCGCCGCCCGGCTTGTCCGGGCGGAGCGCTGTTTGGATACCAGAGGACGAGGCGGATTTCTCCCCGTCAAACAGCGCTCC
>JBBSDR010000169.1:0-8999 GCA_038240465.1 Gemmatales bacterium | reverse complement strand
TATTTTCCGTCAAAATCCGTTCGGCCGCTTCAAGCGTTGTAGATTCCGCCGCCGTCACCAGGTTCGTCCGCGTCATCACCTCCGCGAGCGGCTGATCGTTGTTGGCCAGGAAGCGCAGGTCGCGCCGCGTCAGGATGCCCTTCAAGTAGCCGTTGACCGTGATCGGTACGCCGCTGATCTTGTGCTGCTCCATGATCCGCCTGGCCGTGCGGACCGTCTCCGTCGGCGGCAGCGTGATCGGATCGGTGATGATGCCGTTCTCGCTCCGCTTGACCTTATCGACCTCGCGCGTCTGATCGGTGATCGACAGGTTCTTGTGTATGATGCCCAGCCCGCCCTCCTGCGCCAGAGCGATGGCCAGCTCGCTCTCGGTGACGGTGTCCATCGGCGAGGACAGGATCGGAATGTTCAGGCGGATATTGCGCGTGAGTTGCGTGCGGACATCGACCTCGCGCGGGACGACTTCGCTGTAGGCGGGTTCGAGAAGGACGTCGTCGAAGGTGATCCCTTGATAGGCAATTCGCTCCTGCATCATCCGCACTCCTTGGGACGGGATATCCCTCGATTATAGAGAGGAGTGCGAAGAGGCGATATGCAGCTTCTGATTGGGCCGCGTCGCGGCTATCCTTCGCGCCGGGCCGCAGCGGCAAGAACGGGTCATCCCCCCGCAATGATGTCGAGCTGATCCAGTTGCTCGCGGTGGCCCAGTACGATCAGTGTATCACCACTCTGCAAGACCGTGTCTCCGGGAGGATTGTACACCATCTGCCCCGACGCGCGCTTGATGGCCACGATGAAGATCCCGTGTTTCTTGTGCAGCAAACTGCTGCTGATGGATCCCCCTTCGAGCGAACTCTTCGCCACGACCACCACTTCTTCCATCTGCAACTCGGGATGTTCCGAGCGCGTCGCCAGGTCGATGAAGTCCATCACCGTCGGCCGCAGCACCGCCTGGGCCACGCGCGAGCCGCCCATGGCATAGGGCGATACCACGCGATCGGCCCCGGCCCGGATCAGTTTCTGCTCCGTCTGTTCTTCCTCGCAACGGGCCACGATGAAGAGTTTCTCGTTCAGCAGCCGGGCGCTCATCACGATAAACATGTTGTCCGCGTCGGAACCCAGCACGGTCACCAGCGCCTTGGCTCGATCGACGCCGGCGCGTTTGAGGATCTCGTCCGAGGCGGCGTCGCCCTGCACCGCGATGCCTTCGACCAGGTCGAAGCCCGCCAGCAGATGCTGGTTCCGCTCCAGCACGACGAACGGCAACCCCAGGGCGGAGAACTCGCGACAGACGCGCTGGCCCATCCGGCCGAAACCGCAGACGATGAAGTGTCCCTGAAGTTCCGCAAGGCTTCGTTCCATGCGCCGTCTCTCCAGAATTCCTTGCACCTCGCCGCTGACCACGGTGCGAATCATCTCGCCCGCCGCCCAGAAGAGCGTGAACACGCCTCCCAGAAGCAGGACCATCGTGAAGATGCGGCCCCCCGGCGACAGGGGGTTGGGGACCTCGCCATAGCCGACCGTCGTCAGCGTGATCACCGTCATGTAAAGGGCGTCGAGGAAGTTGGTGTCCTCGATAATCAGGTAGCCACAGGTGCCGAGGACGATCAGCACCATCGGCACGAGCATGATGGCCGCGTAACGCCATGCGGGACGGTGCGGCGAAGTCGTCCCGACCAGGTTGCTGAGCAACAGCGACACCGCCGGCCGGCGTCCCTTACTTCCCTTGATCCTCTGGGGCTTCTTGTGCATCGTGTGTCATCCGTCGGAGCAGAACGTCGCGGGCCGCCCGCAGGACCTCGGCCAGGCGCTCGCGCCGGGCGCCTGCCGCACAGGAAGCGCGCTGGACGATCCAGTCGAGCTGGCGTTCGATCTCTTCGCGCAGTGACTGTACCACAGCCCTCTCGGGTCGAAAAGGCCGTCCGCGCACCTCGACATAAACAGGCGACGTCTGGGCGAAGATCACCTGTCCATCCGCGAGCCGCTCCGTGCTGGTGCAGCGAGCCGTCACCCACGCCGATTGTTCCGCCTCCCATTCCGTCTCGATGGCCGCCGACATCCGCGAACCCGCGGCCTCCTTGGCGAGGACTACCGAGCCATTCACCAGCAATTCCAGCTTCTCGAACGACACAGCGCTCCGGGCCTCGCCGCGCAACACCACTCGCTGCCCCGGCTCGACCTCCAGTACCGCGCCCGGTCCCAGCCCGCCCACGGAGAGCATGACGATCGGCCCATTGGTCACGAACGTGCGTCCCGCGCGGACCGCCTCGATCCAACTGGAGTAATCGAGGGTCGCTCCGGGGCCGAGACAGGCATACGTCCTGACGCGGCCAATCGCCCGGCCGCCATGCTCCTTGGCGCTGCCGCCGGCGAGGGGCAATCGCAGACCCGCATCGAGTAGTTTGTACCAGTCGGCAAGGACGGCCGGCTCCCCGTCGTCGAACCCGATCACCTCGAAGGCGTCGATCCGCTTCAGCAATGCCTCGGCCAGTGCGGTCGAACGCAGCCGTTGTCCCGAGCCCGGCGGTTCGGTTGGCGTTTGCGGATCGGCCCAGACAACGAGGCCGGTCTTCTTGCGATGGCACTGATCGCTCCAGTCGGCCAGGGTCCAGTCGTCGAAGTCAGGATCGCCGGCGCGCAGCGGAAAGACGGGCAGATGACAGTTGAGCAACACCAGGCTTCCCAGCAGCGGATTGACGTTAAAGGTGTTGACGGCGACGAGATGCCCGCTCCTCTCCAGCGCGGCTCCCTGCCCGCTGAAGGCCGGCAAGTTGCTCGGCGGCAGGCTGGTCCCCGTCCTCTCGCGCGCCAGCAGGTTGACGACGGCGACATCCTCGCAGGCCGCCTCGAGCAGGGCGGAATGAGGGCTGATATCGACCGCGCGCGTATCGCCAGGGAACCAGCCGAGCGGCCGAAGATCGATCCACCGCGCCAGGCTCAATCGGAGCGAGATTTGCCCGCTCGCGAGCTTCACGATATGGCGCGCCGGCTGATACTCGAAGCCGTGCGCGACGTCGATGGCGACCTCGCCCGCCGGCAGCCGGATTTCGCAGGCGCCGTCGATGTAATGGTAACGATCCGGCCCAATCTCGACGTGTCCGCCGACATCGACGCCACTCTGAATGGGAAAGTCGGTGACGCAGCCCAGAGGGGCCAGGAATTGTCCGCCGGCGTGGAAGGAGGCGCGAACGGGGATCGGCTGGCCGGTGACGGCGTCATTGAAGCGGACGTGAACAGTGTTCCAGCCGCTCATCGCTTGTTGCTCCACTCGCCCGATCGCCACCGTAAAGATTCTACCGAGGCGTGGAGAGCAAAGCGAGCAAGGGGCGCCGGTCCACGACGGCTGTTAATCCGTCATGGGCCAACGCCCCTGCTTCTCGGCGAAAAACGAACTAGTGCCGGCGATCCGCCGGCCGCTGGATGAGTGCGCTGCCTGGATCATCGAGCGGAAAACGGGTCCCTCCGTTGATGTGGCGAATGTCCCTCTCTGCGAACACGAGCCGACTTTACCGCTGAGTCGTGGCCGGGGCCTCGGGGACCGCGGGCGGAGTCCCCTTGAGCGGCAGCAACTCCTGACGGTAGATCGGCACATCGCGCGGCGCTTCGATTCCGAGGCGGATCTTGCCGCGATCGATATCGACGACGGTGATGCAGATGTTCTCACCGATATAGATTTTCTCACCGAGTTTTCTGCTGAGTACCAACATATCGCTTCCCTCCATCAAGCGAAATCCGGGGTGTAAATCCTGATGAATTCTACGCCACGAATTCACAGAGAAGGGTTCAACCGGGTTGACATTTCCTGCGCGAGCAGCCTTCTGTCCCTCCCTCATCCGCTAGGATGCCCCATTTCCGCACTTTCGCAGTTGTCGTTTCGTCCCTAACAACTGGAACAGTCCTTACTTGCAGTCCCTCGCTTCCCGGAAACCTCTTTGAGCCGTCCGGAATCCTCCCGAGCGTGCCACTGTCACATGCCTGTCACTTTCGGTCGAGCGGTTGCCTGGACATCTGGAAAGCGGGACGTCGGTGATAGCTGAGAACCGGGCCGGTTGTGGCTACGGGCGCCTCGCCAGGCCGACAAGGAAGTTCCAGACGAGCAGGGCGGCCCAGCGAGCGCTCTCGCCATCGCGGTCGAAGACGGGATTGATCTCGACCACGTCGAAGCTCGCAACCCCCGGCGCTTCCCCCGCGCGCCGCGCACAAGCGATGACCTCTGCCGCATCCAGGCCGAGGACATTCGGTGCGCTCACTCCCGGGACCGCTCGCGCATCGACCGCGTCGGCATCCACAGTGACATGCACCTGACATTGCTCGTTGGCCAGCCGCCCCAGTTCCGCGCTGAAGCGTTCCGCGAGTTGTCCCGCGCACTCTTCACGCCAGGCCAGAACGCAGCCGCGCTGGCGGGCGAACTCAAGGTGCTGCTGTGACACCGCATGCCCCTGCAAGCCAAGACAGACGTAGCGCCCGGCCGGCAACGGCATCGTCGCATGCTCCAGCGCCTGGCGAAAGGGAGTGCCGCTATTGCCCCGTCCCTCGGCACAGGGCCGGACGTCCAGGTGAGCGTCGAGGTTGACGATGGCGGCGGGCTTCTGGGCGAGGACATAGCCCAGGTAAACTCCGTAAGCCGTCTCGTGTCCGCCGCCGAGAACGATCGGCACCGCGCCTGTCTGCATGATACCCGCGACGACTTCGCCCAGGGCCTGCTGGGTCTCTTCGAGACTGCCGCTGATGCGGATGTTGCCGGCATCCAGCGGCGGCACCCGCGTCAGATCGGTTTCCGAGATTGGATCGTAAGGCGTCAGCTTCGCCAGCCAGCGGCGAATCTCCGTGGGTGCCTGAGCCGCGCCAACTCGGCCCGCGTTCCGGCGCACGCCCTCGTCCTGGGGAAAGCCGACGAGGACGGCCCGTCCCGGTGCGAGAGCGTTGAGATCGCCATGCCAGGAGTCGATGCGATCGGCCAGGCGCGGATCATCGGGATGGAACAGGACATTCTCATGAGGCCGCAGCGGCTCGAGCCTGGCGGACCACCCGGCCTCGTTTGACGACGGTGCTGACATGGCTGACTCCAAAGTGATAGAAGAGTTGCCGATGGTCCGGGACATCGCAGACAATGACGTCCGCCTGCTTGCCCACTTCGAGCGACCCAATTCGTTCCGAGCGTCCGAGGGCGGCAGCAGCGTTGAGCGTCAGAGCGGCGACAACTTCCGAGGGCAGCATGCCCATCTGCGTACAGGCGAGGGTGCCGATGAGCGGCAGGTTCTCGGTCGGACAGGTGCCTGGATTGCAGTCGCTGGCCAGGGCGACAACGACGCCGCGTTCGATCAGCTTGCGAGCCGGGGCGCAGTGCATGCGCAGGAACAAGGCGGTCCCCGGCAGGAGCGTCGCCACGGTACCGGCATGTGCCAGCGCGTCGATGCCGGCCTCGCTGACGCACAGCAGATGATCGGCGGAGACGGCCCCGAGTCGAGCCGCCATTTCGGCGCCGCCAAGCGTCGTCAGTTCGTCGGCGTGGACCTTGAGCCGCAATCCGGCAGCTGAGGCGGAGCGCAACAGTTCTTCCGATTCCGCGACGCTGAAGACCCCTGTCTCGCAAAAGACGTCACAGAACTCGGCCAGGCCGCGGCGTGCGACTTCCGGCAGCATGTCATCGCGGACGAGCCGGAGATAGGCCGCGCGATCGTTCTGATATTCCGGCGGCACGGCATGAGCGCCGAGGAAGGTCGGCACCAGTTCGAGCGGTCCTTCGGCGTTGAGTTCGGCGATGGCTTCGAGGCACTTCAACTCGTCGGCCGTGGTCAACCCATAGCCGCTCTTGACCTCGACAGTCGTGACGCCGAACGAGAGGAACCGGCCGAGCCGCTTGCGAGCAAGTTCGACGAGTTGTTGGCGCGACGCTTCGCGGACCCGCCGCACGGTGGCATTGATGCCGCCGCCGTTGTCCGCGATCTGCTGATACGAAAGACCACGCAGCCGCGACTCGAACTCGTCCTCCCGGCTGCCGGCGAAGAGAAGGTGGGTATGACTATCGACAAAGCCGGGCAGGACGACCTGGCCGGTCGCATCGAGAATGCTGGCATCGTCGGGGACGGGCGGCAGAGACGAATCGAGTCCAACCCAGGAAATGGTCTCACCTTCGATAACGACGGCGCCGTCCCGAATGATGGCGGAATCAGCAAGGGCTGAACCGCGCAGGCGGCGCTCGCCGCGCCGGGCGACGCAGACAAGTTCCGCCGCGTACCGGATGACGAGAGTCATGCGATTCCCCATTCGGCGTCAGGAATCACGGAAGCTGAACATCATCTCATCGTACCAGAAACAAGGGAGATGAGCGCGTTGCAATGAACCGGGGGATGAATTTGAGTCGAGCGGATTCGTGAGCGAGGGAACTGCCGTCCTCCGGATGCTCGTGAGCCTTACTGCGGGGGAGGCTCGTTGGGGAACAAGTCGGGATGGGCGGCCTTGCAGGCTTGCCAGCAGGTGGACGCCCACTGTTGCTCCGCGTCTTCGAGCGGAGGCTCACAGGGTTCGTCGTAGCGGACGCGCAGCATGTAGTCGCCGTCCTCGTACACCTGCTCCAGGGCCGCCTGAATGTCCAGAGGCACGTCCTTGTCCGGCTCGGCGAGAGGCATCCGAATACGAGGCATTCGAGCGCGAAGCAGCCAGCGGTAGACCTCGAATCGTCGCCGCCGCGGCCAGCGGCTCACGCAGAGCAGATAGTCGTAGGGCCGAAGCTCCCCAACCCACGCCTCGGGAACAGCCAGGGCATGCGTCCCGCGCCGCAGTAGATCGATCTCAACCAGGTGGCACTCTGTTCCCAGGACCTCGCGCTGCTTGGCCCGGTAGGCCGTGCGCCCATTGCCGGCTGCTTTGTTTGTGGGACTGACCACTTCGATGACCGTGACCACTTTCTGGTCGCGATAGCGGTCGAGGATTTCAATGTACGCCTCGTGGACCTCCAACTCCGGCACTTCAATCACGACGGGCGTTGCCAAAGACGTTTCGGGCGACTGCTCGGGCAGGCCATTCTCACGGAGTCTCTGCACCCAGACGTCCGGGATGCGCTGGTCCTCGGGTTCCTCAAGATAGACTCGCTCCTCGACGGACGCCACATAGCGCGGGCGGATCAACGGCCGCAACTGCCGGGCCAGTTCGACCATCAGTCGTGTATGCACGCTCGGCCACAGGGCCGCGTGTTCGAGGTAGGGATCCATCCCGGGAAACGGCGTCTTCATCGGCACCCTCGCATTGGGGACCACCGTGCTAATAGTTCAGGCCCGGAATCGCAACGCCTCTGTTCTCGGCACACTGAATGGCCTCGTCATAGCCCGCGTCAGCGTGGCGAATCACTCCCATTCCCGGATCGCTCGTCAGCACCCGCTCCAGCCGCTTCGCCGCGTCAAGGCTGCCATCCGCGACGATGACCATGCCCGCGTGCAGACTGTAGCCGATGCCGACACCGCCGCCATGATGCACGCTCACCCACGAGGCGCCGCATGCCGTGTTGATCAGCGCATTGAGGATCGGCCAGTCGGCAATCGCATCGGAGCCGTCCTTCATGCCCTCTGTCTCGCGGTTTGGCGAGGCCACCGAACCGGCGTCGAGATGATCGCGGCCAATGACGATCGGCCCCTTCAACTCGCCGCGTTTCACCATGTCGTTGAACTTCAGCCCCAACTTCGCCCGCTCGCCATAGCCAAGCCAGCAGATGCGCGCCGGCAGTCCCTGGAACTGCACCTTCTCTCGCGCCAGGTCGAGCCAGCGCTTGAGCGAGACGTCGTCTGGAAACGTCTCGCGCACGGCCTGGTCGGTGCGATAGATGTCCTCGGGATCGCCGCTGAGGGCCACCCAGCGAAACGGCCCGCGTCCCTGGCAGAACAGCGGCCGGATGTACTCCGGCACGAAGCCGGGAACGTCGAAAGCATTCTTGACACCCACCTCGACTGCCTGAGCCCGCAGGTTGTTGCCATAGTCGAACGTGACTGCGCCTCGCGCTTGCAATTCCAGCATCGCCCGCATGTGAATCGCAATCGTCTCAAGCGCTCGACGGACGTATTCCTTCGGCTGTTCGCGCCGCAGAGCGTCGATGTCTTCGTCCTCATGCTCCTTGAGGGGGACGTAGCCATTGAGCGTGTCGTGCGCCGAGGTCTGATCGGTCAGGACGTCCGGCACGATGCCGCGCTCGATCAGCGCCGGCAACACCGCCGCCACGTTACCGGCCAGTCCTACTGAAAGTGCATTACCGCGTTTCTTCGCTTCAAGAACCAGGCCGAGCGCCTCATCGATGTCGTCGGTCAGCCGGTCGAGGTAGCCGGTCCGCAAGCGCCGCTCGATATGTGTGGGATCGACGTCGATGCCGAGGAAGGCGGCCCCATTCATCGTCGCGGCCAGCGGCTGCGCTCCGCCCATGCCGCCGAGACCGCCCGTCACGATAAGCCGGCCTTTGAGACTGCCGCCGAAATGTTCACGCGCGCAGGCGGCAAACGTCTCGTAAGTGCCTTGCAGGATACCCTGGGTGCCGATGTAGATCCAGGAGCCAGCCGTCATCTGGCCGAACATCGTCAGGCCCATCGCTTCGAGCTTGCGAAACTCCTCCCATGTCGCCCACTTCGGCACCAGCAGGCTATTGGCAATCAGCACACGCGGAGCCATCTCGTGAGTGCGAAATACCCCAACCGGCTTGCCCGATTGCACCAGCAGCGTCTCGTCATTTTCGAGCTTGCGAAGGGTAGCGACGATGGTGTCGAAGTCGTGCCAGGTCCGCGCCGCCTTGCCGGAGCCGCCGTAGACGACGAGACGATCCGGGTCCTCGGCCACTTCCGGATCGAGGTTATTCATGAGCATTCGCAGGGCCGCTTCCTGCACCCATCCCTTGCAGGAAAGCTGCGAGCCGCGCGGCGCCCGCACGACGCGAGCGCCCTCGATTGTGGTGGTGGACATGACGATTTCCAGGTTCCGTGGTGCAGGCGGCTCGCCTGCTCTTTGTGCAAAGAGCAGGCGAG
>JBBSDR010000168.1:0-9000 GCA_038240465.1 Gemmatales bacterium | reverse complement strand
TGGGCCAGGAATTTGTTCAGGCGAATCATGGTGTGGTTTCCTCAATCAGCCCCGAGCGCTACCAGCCCCGAGCACTACTAGCCCCGAGCGCAAGCGAGGGGTCTCTTCTTGTCGTGAAAAGCCCGCGCTCATGCGCAGGGCCAGGAAGGTTATTGTAGGGATCGTTCCTATAATCACGAAATGGAACGTTCCTTTGCCGAGGACCTGGCACGCTACGGCCCGGAAACTGTCTCGACACTCCGTCTCAGTCGGGCGCAGGCCCAGGCCTACTGCAGCCAGCTTACCCGGAGCCATTACGAGAACTTCTCGGTCGCCACGCTCCTGCTGCCGCGCCGGCTGCTGCGGCACTTTCACAGCGTTTACGCCTACTGTCGCTGGGCCGACGATCTCGCCGACGAGACCGGCGGCGGACCGCGCGCCTTGCAGTTGCTCCGCTGGTGGAAACAGGAACTGCTCCGCTGTTACGAGGGACAGGCCCGCCATCCCGTGATGATCGCCCTGCGCGCGACCATCACTCGCTTCAACATTCCCCGGCAGCCGTTTCTCGATCTGCTGTTCGCCTTCGAGCAGGACCAGCTCGTCAAGCGCTATCCGACCTTCGAGCAGCTTCAAGGCTATTGCCGCTACTCGGCCAACCCGGTCGGCCATCTCGTTCTGTACCTGTGCGAGGTCTTCACTCCCGAGCGTGCCGCCCTGTCCGATCACGTCTGCACGGCCCTGCAACTGGCCAACTTCTGGCAGGACGTCAACCGCGATCTCGACATCGGCCGGGTCTATCTGCCGGAGGCGGACATGAAGCGGTTCGGCTATCCGCGCGCGGACCTGATGGCGCGGAAGCTCACGCCGGCCTTCGCAGAACTGATGCGCTTTGAAGTGGATCGCACGCGCGATCTGTTCTATCGCGGGTATCCGCTGGTCGAGCGCATGCCGCCGGACATGCAAGCCGACATCGAACTGTTCATTCGCGGCGGGCTGGGCATCCTCAAGAAGATCGAGGCGCAGGAGTACGATGTATGGCGACGACGGCCGGCGCTGACGAAGTTCGAGAAGGCGACCTTGCTGGGAGGTGCGCTGTGGCGACGGCTTCGATCCGCGATCCTGTGAGGCGCTCGTACCGCTACTGCGAACAGATCGCGCGGACGAAGGCGGCCAACTTCTATCCCGCGTTCCGCCTGCTGCCCGGCGTCCAGTATCGCGGCATGTGCGCCCTGTACGCCTTTCTGCGCATCGCCGACGATCTCAGCGACGAAGCCGGCGCCGTCGAGAGCAAGCGCCAGTCGCTGAATGTCTATCGCCAGCAACTCGATCTGGCGCTTCGCGGCGAGTATCATCATCCGCTCTACCCGGCTTTTGCCGACACGGTCCACACTCACGGGATTCCGCCCGCGTATCTCCATGCCGCGATCGACGGCGTCGCCATGGACCTCGACGTCAGCGGCTATGACACATTCGACGACCTGTATCTCTACTGCTATCGTGTCGCCTCGGTGGTGGGGCTGTCGTGCATCCATATCTGGGGCGCGTACGGCGCCGAGGCGAAACAGTTCGCTGAGTCGGCAGGTATCGCTTTTCAATTGACGAACATCCTGCGCGACCTGGCCGAGGACGCCGGCCGGGGACGCATCTATTTGCCGCGCGAGGACCTCGCGCGGTTCGGCTACACCGAGGAGGCGATGAAGCGCGGCGAACGTGGCCCGGCCTTCGAGGCGCTGATGCGCTACGAGGCCGGGCGGGCGCGGGCTTATTACGATGCGGCCTGGCCGCTGGTGCGTCTGCTCGATCCGCCGGGCCGCGCGGTCTTCCTGGTCATGCTCAGGACCTATCGCGGTCTGCTTGAGCGGATCATCGCCGGCGGCTTCGATGTGTTCAGCCATCGAGTGCGCGTCAGTCGCTGGTTCAAGCTCTGGCAAGTGTTGCGCGCACTGCCGGTGCGCTGGGGCATGGCGCGTTCCTGAATCAATACGCTTCAGTTGCCGCTCGCGCGGATGTAGAATCCGTGAACGGCGTCGCCGGCGCCTGATTGATCCACAGTCCCGAGAAGGAGCAACAACATGGTCCGACGGTCGCACCTGGTGGCATTGGCGCTCGTGTTGGGCATCGCGACGAGTTCTCGCGCGGTCGAGACTTACGATTTGATTCCCGCGGACGCTCTCGGCGGTGTGGCCTGCCGCAGCATTCAGGACCTCGTCAAGAAGAGCGAGAAGCTGGCCAAGGACGCGGACATCACTCTCCCCGAACAGCCGGGCGCTCTCTGCAAGCAACTCTTCATGTTCCTCGGCATCCAGGCGGGACTCGATACCAAGGGCGGCTGTTCTCTCGTCGTTGTCAACAAGAAACACATCGGGGCCGAGATCGGCTTTAACAATTTCGATCAGTATATCGTCCTGACCATCCCCATCACCGACATCGACGCGATGGGCAAGAACTTCGGCTTCGAGAAGGGCAAGCTCAAACCGGAGACCATAACCACCATTGAGGGACAGCGCGATTTCGGCAAGCTGTGCTACGTCAAGGGCAAGTACCTCTACCTGGGCGGCAACGAAAAAGCGATCCTCAGCGTCGTCAAGGGGAAATCGGTCGGCGAAGAACTCAACGCCGCGCGCCGCAAGAGCCTGGCGGAAGCGGACTGCCTGTGCCATCTGGGGACAGCCGTCTGGGGTGATGTCTGGAAGCAGGGGCTGGCCGGCACGGAGAACGCTTTTGACCACATCAAGGACGAGACGGAACGCAAGACGGTCCGCGAGTTGATCCAGAGCCTGGCCGCCGTTCGCCATGTGTTCTGTACTTGCAAGCTCGACGCCGGCATTGGCTGCGGCTGCATGTGTGTCTTCCCGAAAGAGGGCAACGAGGCGGCGAAGAAGTTCCTCAACAGCCTGCGCGGCGGTGAGGGCGGCTCCTCGCTGCGCGGTTTGCCGGAAGGAAACGTGGTCGCGGCGACGGCGATCCAGGGCGACGGCTCGAAGAACGGTCACATTATCCGGATGTTGTTCGACCTGCTCCATCGCGACGTGCTGGAGACGAACCGCATCTTCGGCGCGGCCGACCGTCCGGCTGTCCTGGCGGTCTTCAACGAGATCTGGCCGCACCTGCAGGGTAGCCGGGTCGCTCTCTACAAGACGGCCGACGAGCGAAAACTCGGCCTGTTCAGCCTGATGAGCATTCTCGACGTTGATGACTCCGAGAAGTTCCTGAGCCAGTTGAAGTTGCTGGTGAAACTCGGCAGCGCCGAGGGCCTCGACCTGACCTCCGAGGCGGGCAAGGAGAAGACCGAGGCCGAGATCAAAAAACTGATCGAGGACCTGGGCAGTCGCAAGTTTCAGACGCGCGAGTCGGCGACGGCAAAGTTGCTCTTGGCCGGCGAGCAGGTGCTGCCCTACCTCGAAAAGGGCATCAAATCGACGGACCTCGAGACGTCGCGCCGTGCCGAACGCATCAAGGGCCAGATCGTTCAGGCGGCCGAGGATCGGCGCAAGGAATTGCTCTCGGGAGACCTGACCCGAGCCGTCAAGCCGAGCTTCGTGTTCCTCGACAAGACGGAGAAGATCGAGGGTCTCGAGGTTTACAACATCGGCGTCAAGCTGAAAAAGGCCGATCTGGCGACAGCGCCGCAACTCCGCCAGCTTCTGGGACCGGACTGGGCGCGGGTGCGTCTAGCCGTTCAGGGCAAGCAGGTTGTCGTCCTGGCCGGCTCCGACGTGAAGTTGCTGGGCGAGGCGTTGCGGAACCTCAAGGATGGCAAGCCCGGCCTGGCGTCGGCGGCCGCGCTGGGCGATCAGGCGAAGAAGATCGACGCGGGCCGCAAGATCGAGTTCCACGTCTCGATGGCGCTGGCGGCCGCCCTGGCGACAGCGGCGGACCTGGAAAAACCCGGGAAGGTGCCTGCGAACCCGCCGCTCTCGACCGTGGCGCTGACCATCGAGGAAGATCGTCTGCAGTGCGACGTATGGCTGCCGCTCGCGGAACTCAAGGCGATCGCGAAATCAGCTCAATAGCTTCAGCCTGCTGTCCGCCGATCTTCGTTCGGCGGGGAGGAAGCCGTTGCCAGGATCGATGTTGAATGAGAAGGGCGGGGGTCCGCCTCGCAATCAACACAGGAGACAGAGGGTAACATCTCGCATTCATCGGCCACGATCTCGAACTCGTGAACGGTGTCGGGGGCGGTACGTCCTCCCGGCGCGGGACGAAGCCGGCCCGCCAGGTAGACGCTCGCCAGCGCGCTGCCACATGCCAGCACGCCGACAAGCGGATAACCCAGCAGCCGGCCACCCTCGCCCTCGGTCAGCAACACCCCGCCCACCCAGGCGGCCAGGCCCGCTCCCAACTGCTGGACCGCCGAGTTCAGGCTCATGAAACTGCCCCGGACCGCAGGCGTCGAACTGTTGGTGATCAGCGCCATGCCCGGCACCATTCGGCCCGACGTGGTGACGAACATCAACGTCGTGACCATCAGGACCAGCCCCAGGTTGAGACCCGCCGGCAGCAGGGTAATCAGCATGAGCGGCACACAGGTCGCCAGGGCCATCACCCGAAAGATCGGCAGCTTGCCCATGCGGTCGGCCAGCCGGCCAATGACCGCCAGGGTCAGCAAGGTGATCCCCCCGCCAACCAGGTAGATGTACTTCACGTCCTCCTGGCGCAGGCCGACGTTGGCCACCATCGCGGTCGCCAGGAAGGGGACGACCAGGAAACTGCTGCCCACCAGAGAGGCCATCAAAGCGAAGGCGCGGACGTGGTTCGGTTCGGTCGCGACGGCCCAGGTGTTGCCGGCAAATCGCTGATGGCCAAAGTGGCCGCGCAATGGCGGCAGGACGCAGACCGCCACGAGCAGGACGACTCCGCTCAACACGCCGAGCGCGATGAAGGGCGCACGCCAGCCAAACAACTCGGCCACATACAGTCCCAGCGGCACGCCGGCGATGGAGGCGATGGAGAACGCCGACATGATCACTCCCGTCGCCCTCCCGCGGCGCGAGTCTGGGAAGACATCGCCGACAATGGCCAGCACATTGGCGGCGCAAACGCCGCCAAAGGCACCCGCGACGGCACGGGCAGCCAGCAGGAGCGGGTAGGTTGTGGCGGCGGCGCAGAGCAGAGTGCCGAGGCCGAAGCCGGCGAACAGGACGAGCAGGGCGGACTTGCGGTCGAACCGATCCAGGAAACGGGCGGCGAACAGGCTGGCCAGGCCGGCGCTGAGCGTATAGGCGGAGACCACCAGGCCGAACTGCCTGGTGTTCATGGGCAGGTTGTCACCCTCCCCCACCCCCGCGTTGATGAAGCGCGCACCCAGCGGCATGATAATCATGAAATCGACGATATGCGCGAACTGCACGGCGGCGAGTACGAGCAGGAGCAGCCATTCGTGAGGGGCCAGGCGGGAGGCGGCTGGTTCCCGTCCGGCGAGGTGGGCCACAGCGTCGCCATTGTTCGGTTCCGTCATCGTCAGTTCCTCCGCTGGAACACGGGCGTTGGTTCCTGCGTCCGTTATACCCGGAGTGTCCCGACGCTGTCATCGTTGAGATTGGCCCGTCACCGCGGGTTTCGGGTGACGGGCCATTCGGGATCACTTCTTGCGCTTGAACTCGGCGGTCTTGCCCTTGTCGTTCTCCGACACGAACTCGGTGTCGGTCAGCTTCTTGATGGTGATGGCGTGCTTGACTTCCTTCTCGCCATGCTTGAGGGTGACGGCGAGTTTGGTGCCATCGACGGTGTAGCTGCCCTCGGCGGTCGATTCCTTGCCCTCGCGAACGGCGGTGACTTTCACCTTGCCGTCCTTGCCGAAGTCGATCACCGAGCCGACCGGCAGCGCGCCCTGTTCCGTCTTGACCACCTCCCACAAGCCGACCAGCTTCTCCTTGTCGATGTCGGCTTTTTCCCGAGCGGATAGGCCAGTGGCCAGTCCGAGCAGCAGCAAGCTCGCGGCCAGCAATCGCTGTGTGTTCATCGAATGCCTCCCTGGAGTGACGCCGCCCGCCCAACATGGGCGTCACGGCACGGGTAGGGGTATCGATGCCGGGCGGCGCGGCAAGGATTCTGCTGGAGTTGTGAAATACACGCTCCTTCCGGAGTCCTCAATTGCTGCCAAGGTGACGCGACAGGTACAATCTCCTGAGGACCGACGGCGAAACAACTTCCCTCGTTCTTGCCGCTTGCGGCTTAGCGGCCCGCCCGCCAAGCCGCAAGCGGCGACCCGTTATTTCGCCGTCGGTCCCAAGCCAGCCGGTGTGAGGACGGGGCGGCTTGCTGGACGCTTCACGATCTCTATTCAGTTCTATACCGGATGGGACGGCAAGCCTCGAGGAGAGAACGCATGTCTGGAACCTCGTCCAATGCTGCCATCGTGTTCAGGCCCGACAACTTCAACACGACCCAGCCGCGCCTCATGGGCCGGCACTCTGCCACTGAGGGCTTCCTCAAGGCGTTCGTGCGCCATGCCCGGGGCATCGATCGCTTCTATTGCTACACCCACGCTCGCGAACCCTTTCAGGTCTTCACTCAGCAGGTTGCCGATTTCGCCGGCGCGCCGCGGCCGACCGAGTGGATCGAGTTTTCCCGGCCCGCCGACCTCGCCCTGGTGGGGTGTCTGTACGCGCCCGGCCCCAACATCGCCCTCTTCTCATGGGTCCGGCGGCAGATCGAGCAGCGAGCCTTCAGCCTCTGCGGCATCACGCATACCACGGCCGAACACCTCGTCATGGACCCTCTCGGCAATCTGCTGACTGCCCCGATCCAGTCGTGGGATGCCCTCGTCTGCACCTCGCGGGCGGTCAAGGCGATGGTGGTCCACGAACTGGATCGCTACGGCGAATACCTGACGGAACGCTTCGGCGGCCCCGCCCGCCCGAGCGTGCAAATGCCTGTCATTCCTCTCGGAGTCGATTGCGATGCCCTGGAGCGCACTCCTGTCGCCGAACGCGCCCGGCAGACCATCCGGCAGAAACTCGGCATCGGCCCGGATGACGTCGCCGTCCTTTTCCTCGGCCGGCTGAGCCTGATCGAGAAGGCCAATCCGTTGCCGATGTACGTCGGCGTCGAGGAGGCAGCCCGGCGGACCGGCAAACGAGTGCATCTGATCCAGGCAGGATGGTTTGCCATCGACGGCTACGAGAAGTCGTTCAAGGAAGCCGGCGCTGCCCTGGCGCCGAGCGTGAACCACATCTACCTCGATGGCCGCAAGCCGGACATGCGCGCCAACATCTGGTTTGCCGCCGACATCTTCACCTCGCTCTCAGACAACATCCAGGAGACGTTCGGCCTGACGCCGATCGAGGCGATGGCGGCCGGGTTGCCGGTCGTCGTCAGCGACTGGAATGGCTACCGCGAAACGGTCCGCGACGGCGTCGATGGCTTTCGTGTGGCGACGGTGATGCCGCCGCCGGGAGCGGGCGAGGAGTTGGCCCGGCATTATGAACTGCTGCCCGATCGCTATGGCCGATACTGCGGCTTCAGCAGCCAGTGCATCGGCGTCGATGTCCCGGGCTGCGCCGCGGCCTACACGAAACTCATCGCCGATCCGTCGCTTCGCCGGACGATGGGCGAGGCCGGCCGGCGGCGGGCGCGCGAAGTGTACGACTGGTCGGTCGTCATCGCCGCCTATCAGGAACTGTGGCGCGAACTCGCGGGCCGTCGGCAACGCGATACCGAGATCGCGCCGCGCACGCCCGGCTCACCCTCCAACCCGCTGCGCGACGATCCGTTCGCCCTGTTCATCACCTACCCCACGAATCTCATCGAGCCGGATACGCTGGTATCCCTGGTTCCGGGCGCCGATGCCATCCGCGTAAACCTGGTCCGCTACCTCGCCATCAGCAACTTTGCCACGGCGATCATGGCCTCGAATGAGGAAGTGGACGCCGTGCTGACTCATGTCGGCCGGCACGGTCCCGTTCCCGTGGCTGAGCTTCTGGAGCAGGTGCCGGAGGAACGCCACGGAGCGCTGCTTCGCAGCCTGGGCTGGCTCGTCAAGACCGGGCTGGTGCAGATTCAGGGCCAACGACGTGTCGGAGATGCCTCAGAGTGACGCGACGCACGCCACCAACTCCTGATGGGTCAGCGGCCGATCGGTGGGAAAGAGACAGTACGCCGCCGGCTCGCCCATGCTGTCGAGGATCACCTGGCGGTCGTTGGGCGTGTCGTAGCCGTGTTCGCAGGGGATGTGGCCGGTGATCAGCAGATCGGCGTCCACGATCTTCAAGAACGCCTCGGCGTTGGCCTGGCTCACATCGCGGCCCCATACCAGCGCATAGAATCGGCCGCCCGGCAACCATTCGCTCTCGGCCACCTCGTCGCTCTCCAGCAGAGCGGGATCGAAGGCCTCCAACTGGCTGGCCGAGGGCAGGCTGTGGCTCAGGAACACCCGGTTCGGAGTCCGCAGCGCCAGCGGCAGTGAGGCGACCACCTCGCCATAAGCCGTGTAGATCTCCCGGGCGCGAGTTCCATAGGCGGTCTCGACGCCCTGGAGAAAGAGCAGGTTCAAAGGACGATCGTTCTTGGCGATCAGGCGGTCGGTGAACTGGGCCATCTCGTGATTGCCCGGCAGCAGGTGGACTCGCGCCGGATACTGACACTTGAGGGCCGCCACGACGTCAAACAACTGGTGGGAGCGGTCGCTGCCGTTGGCGTACTCGCCCGGGCCGTGAATGATCTCCTGCAAGACCAGATGGCGGCGCGGATGAGTGCCGAGGTCCGCGCGCTGGAGCAACCGGCGGAAGTTCTCCAGGTTGCCATGAAGGTCGCCGGCCACCAGCACCTCATCGACGTCCTGCAAATGGACCAGCCGGCCGCGCCGGCCCGGAGTCTCCCAATGAGTCCGAGTGGAACGAGAAAGCGTGCTGAGCAGGCGCTGCGGATCAGGCATGAGTTTCGGTTCCAGACGACGAGAAAAGATGGGGGAGGCACGCTGCCGTATTTTGCTCTCAACCTTCGCGTCCCGATAGGATATAGTACGCTGCTTTTTGATGCGCGGGGATGAATCAATCGCCCATTTCCCCCGCTTCTCTCATC
>JBBSDR010000167.1:0-9057 GCA_038240465.1 Gemmatales bacterium | reverse complement strand
CTTAGCGGGCGTTAGCGGGCGATCCGCTAAGCCGCAAGCGGCAAGAAAGAGGGAAGTTATTTCGCCGTCGGTCCTAAGCCGCAAGCGGCAAGAAAGAAGTTATTTCGCCGTCGGTCTGAAACACGCGCGAGATGTCATGACCATTCGCTTTTTCTGCTCCTGTTCTCAGCCGCTGGCCGCCCCGGATCAGTATGCCGGGCAAACAGTACGCTGCACGGCATGCAACGAGCTTCAGGTTGTCCCGGAGGCAGCTTCATCGAACGGCCCGGTCCCGATCTGGAACCCGGCTGCGGATGGTTTCGACGGCGGCCCTCATCACGGCGAGCCGGGCGGCTGGCGCAAACGGCTCGGGCTGGCGGCCAGCGCTGTCCTGTTGCTTGCCGGGGTCGCCGGCTTGTGGTGGCTCTTCTTTCGCGGCGATCCGGCCTCGTCCGCGGAGTACGATCTCGTTCCGCGCGATGCGCTTGCCTTCTTCACCGTCAAGGTCTCGGAGGTGCTGAAAACCGCGGAAGGCGCTCGCGCTCTGCGCCTGATGCCCAGCTGCCGGAGAACGATCTGCAAGCCAGGGAACAGGAACTCGGCCTGAAACTGGAGGAAATCGATCGGATGACCGTGGTCACTGTCGATTTCGAGCAGACGTCGTGGATCATTCTCCGCACGGTCCGCGACTGCGATCCCGCGCGCATTCTCGCCGCGAGCGGTTTCGTTCAGCAGAGTACACATAACGGCCGGCAGTATCACATCAACCAGGAGGGCGCCGGTCTGCTCTTCATCGACAATCGCACGCTGGTGGTGGGACCCGAGCGCGGCATTCAGCACTGTATCGACCTGCCGCGCAAGCGGATGCAAGGGCCGCTGACCGAGGCGATCCGGCTGGCGTCAAGGAACGAGCATCACGCGGTGGCCGGTGTCAATGGTCCCCGGCTGGCGTCGCGGTTGAAGGCCGAGGACGGGAGGACGGGAAAGGCGCTCAAGGCGGTCGGCCTGCTCGAAGCCGAGACCTTGACGGCGACCGCGTCTGTTGCCGGCAAGGTCGATGTCGAGGTTCGCGTTGACTTCCCGACAGCCGAACAGGCGAGCCAGGTCGTCCGCTTCATCCCCGGGTCGCTCCTGGTAGCCCAGCTGGCCCTGATGGGGATGGAAGTGATCCCAGGCGACTTCTTCCCGGGAGTTGATGGCCGGCGGCTGAAGATGCTGGCTGGAAAGTGTCTGTCCCAACTCAAGCCCAAGCAGGACGGCGCCCGGGTGCGGTTCCAAGTGGGGATCGAGATTAAAGACCTGCTCGAAGTGTTCGGCGTCGCCGACAAGGGCGCACGCGAGTGAGCGCCGGTCGAAGGGGAAGTGCCTGCCGTGACGGTCCCGCTCCCTTTGCCGGTTTGGGTGTCCGGGATGGCCGCGTCGAAGTCGCGAAAACTCTTGCCGATACGGCTGTCGAGCGAGTAGGGTATACAGATCGACAGACAATCCAGGACGCTCATTATTTCCGTGAGACGTGCGCCATGACGATTCGATTTTCCTGTGACTGCGGGCAGTCCCTGGCCGTGCGCGATGAGAACGCGGGCAAGCGCGTCCGCTGTACGGCTTGCAGTTCGATCGTGTCCGTTCCGGACGGAACGCCTCCACCGCGAGCAGCGGTGGAAGAACCGCCTCCGCCGTCGGCGGGTTCGACGATTCGCTTTTCGTGTGAGGAATGCGGCAAGGCCATCCAGACGCGAGCCACGTTCGCGGGCAAGAAGACCAAGTGTCCCGGCTGCGGCACCGTGCTGACGATCCCATCGGCCGAGGGCGACGAGGCACCGGCCGCGGTCCAGGCCGAGAAGCCGAAACCCCGGCGCGTGCGTGCTGAGGAAGACGAGGACGAAGATCGCCGCGAGGAGAACGAGGAGGAGGCCGAGGCTCGTCCGCGCCGCCGAAAGAAGAAGCAGGCGGCGAGCGGCGGTAGCGGAAAACTCTGGATCGGCGTCGCGGTTGGTCTGCTCCTGCTGGTCGGAGGCGGGTTCGCGGCCTGGATGCTGTTCTTCCGCGGCAGCGGCGCTTACGATGGCCCGACCGAACCACTCGACTTCGTGCCGCGGGACGCCCTGGCGTTCGGTGTGATCCAGTATGGCGATTTCATCCGGAGCGAGTTTGGAAAGCAGGCCCTTGAACAGGGCAAGAAGCAGGATCCGCAGAGCGCCCAGCTATTCCGCGACAAGACGGGCATGCAACTGGAGGATTTTGAACGATTCACTCTGGTCACACTCGATCTAACGGGGAATACGTTCTGGATCGTCGTCCAGATGAACAAGGACTATGACCGCTCCAAGTTGATCAGCGGTGCCAAGGTGATGGAGATGAAGCACCAGGGCAAGAAGTATTACGCGGACAGTTCGGGCGGCTTCATCTTCGTGGACAACAAAACGTTTGTTGTTGGCTCAATCGCGGGGGTGAAACGCTGTTTGGAACTGCCGAAAAAACCAATGAGTGGCCCGCTGGATGAGGTTGTTAACCTGGCATCCTCAAGCAAGCAGCAAATCTTTCTCGGCGGCAGTTCCCAGGTCATTAAAGCACTCGGAGGAATGGCCGGGGCGCAGGGCGGCGGTCCTGGCGCACCCAAGGCGAAGCCTTGGGTGCTTGAGGAATCGAAGTTGGTCTATCTGACGGCCAATGTCGCCGCTCAGGTCTCCCTCGAACTGACTGCGGAACTCCCGGACAACAACAGGGCAGGAGCGGCAAAAATAGAACTCGACGATCTGGTGTCGAAGGCAAAGGGGTTCTTGCTGCTGGGCGAGCTTGGGCTTGCCATGTTAAAGGCGCAGTTACCCGGCGTGGACCTGAAACCCTTCCTCGCGATCGCATCGAAACTGTTGACGGCGACCAAGACGCGGCAGGATGGAGCGAAGGTTTCTCTCAGCATTTCCCTTTCGCAGGCCGAATTGATGAAGTTGGGCGAGGAACCCGCCAAGGGCGGCGAGCAACCGAATTTGAAGCCGCGTCCGCGTCCGCGCTGAGACGCTCCGCGCTGAGATGTTGTTTCCAAACTGGGTGGTGAGCCGGCGCATCAGCCGCGGCTCGTCCGGAGATTGACCCCATGGCGATCAAATTCAACTGCGACTGCGGGCAGACCATCACCGCCCGCGATGAATATGCCGGACGCAAGGTGCAGTGCGTCGGCTGCAAGAAGGTCCACGTCGTTCCGGGCCAGAAGCAGCCGGCAGCCCGGGCCGCGCCGCGTCCCCCCGCCGCTGTTCCCCCGAAGCCGCTGCCGCCTCCGCGCGACTCCGAAATGGCGGAGACAATGATGCCGGAGCCGGCCCGAACCGCGATTCCCGAACCGCCTCCGCGCGCGGAAATGCCGCTGATGGCCATGCCCGCTGAAGAGGACGAAGGACTTGCTCCCCTTCTTCCGCCCAGCCGGTCGGCTCCTGTCGCCGCCCCCCGAACCGATATGCTTCGATTTCGCTGCGCTTGCGGCGCGGAGTTCCATGCCCGGCCGGAGTTTCAGGGGGAGCCGACGCGCTGCACTCGTTGCGGTGAGGTCCTGTTCATCCCGACTCGACAGATGGTGGCGCGGACCGATGGCCGTCCCGTCAAGGTGGCGTTCGACCGCGAGGACCGCTATCGGCCGTATCGCGAGCCGGGAGCCGGGCTGATGGGCTTTCTGACCGTACTGCTGGTCCTGCTGCTGATGGGCGGCGGCGCCTTCGCCTACTGGGAGTTCTATCTCAAGGATTTCAAGCCGGCGGCCCCTGTTGAGCCTCGGGTGGGCGGTCCGCCCGTCGGCGGCTTTCCGGGCGGCCTGGCCCCACCGGGCGGCGTTCCTCCGGGCGGTGGGTTTCCCCCGGGAGGCGGACGCATTCCGCCCGGTGGAGGACGGGTTCCTCCCGGCGGCGGTCAGGATCGCCCGCCGCAGGAGAATCCGATCGTCGTCAAGGACGGGGAAAACGCCGAGGCTCGCCTGGCCGATCTGATTCCCGCCAATGTTCTCGCCTTCGCGACCATTCGACTCGGAGAGTTGTGGGAGCATCCGAAAGCCCGCGAGTTCCGTCCTCTCGTGATGCAACAGGAGCAGGAAGCCGCGCTCCAGGAATACGAGTTGAAGTTTGGAGTCAAACTTGCCGAGGTGGAGCAAGTTGCCTATGTGATGCCGGAAACCGATCCGCAACAGTTCTGGCTGGCCGTCGCGGCGAAGAAGCCCTTCAACCGCGAGGCGATCCTGACCCTGGTCGGCGCCGCCAGGCCCAGCTACTCCGAGGCCGGCGGAACCAGGCGGGCCTACTATCCCATTCCGCGAGGGACCGGAGCAATTCACTTTGTCAACGACAGGCTTCTCGTCATCGCATCCGCGCCACGCGCCATGACCAACTTCCTGGCCGCGCCTCCCGCAAAGACCGGACCGTTGCAGGACACCGTTCAGAAGATTGCCGGCCCCGCTCAGGTCGTAGCTGCCGCCAACGTGCCTGCCGACGCGGTCAAGACCATCACCGGCAAGATGCCCGAGGAGGCCCTGCCCTTCAAGCAAATGCTGGAGGCGAAGTCCCTGTCGGCGATCGTGGACTTGAACGCGAAGTCGGCGCTGACGCTGGCCGTCGTCTATCCCGACGAGGCCCACGCCCAGGGCGTTCGCGGCTCGGTTGATGCGATTCTCGGTTTGGCTCAATTCGCCGGCTGGATTGGCTCCAGTTGGTTGCCGAAGGAGCAGAAGCAGGAGGCTTATGCGCTGATCGACAAGCTGAAGACTCAACAGCAGGGCGCGACGATGACGGTGGAGTTGCCCGCCGAGACGTCGCTGGCGCTGGCGGCGGGTTTGCTGCTGCCCGCCGTCCAGAAGGTCCGCGAGGCCGCTAACCGCGCCTCGTCTCAGAACAATTTGAAGCAACTGTCGCTGGCCATGATCCGGTACGCCGATGACCATAACGGCCCGATGCCGCCCCAGGTCGCCCTCGGCAAGGACGGCAAGCCGCTCTATTCCTGGCGCGTCCTGCTCCTGCCCTATCTCGGACACAGCGCCCTCTACCGGCAGCTCAGGCTCGATGAACCGTGGGACAGCGCACACAACAGGCCATTGCTGGCGAACATGCCGAAGGTCTTCGAGATGCCCGGTGTTGTCAGCGCGCCTGGCACGACGGTCTACCAGGTCTTTGCCGGTGAAGGCACCCCCTTCCCCGGCGGGGGCAAGGTAGTCCGCTATCCCGCCGGGTTTCCGGACGGCACCGCGAATACGCTGCTGATCGTCGAAGGCGCCATGCCGGTGAACTGGGCGTCGCCGGGCGACATCTACGTCTCACCGGACATCGAGTTGAAAAAGCGGCTCGGTAAGCGCAGCGGAGGCGGCACCGTCGCCGCCTTCGCGGACGGCTCGGTTCGCATTCTGCCGGGGACTATTTCCGAAGCGTTGCTGCGCGCTTACGTCACTCCCGCAGGGGGCGAGGATGTATCGCAGCCGTGACCGATTGTTCGAGGCGCGAGTGAATCTGTTGTAGCCGAAGTCGCCAGACTTCGGGCTGGCATGCCGCACCCGAACTCTGGCGAGTTCGGCTACCCAATCGTTCAGGATGGGTTCCCATGACCTCCTCCCTCGTCGAACGTCTCGGTCGAGCAGTCAATCGCCAGCGCCTGCTCGACACTGCTACCCGCCTGATCGCCATTCCCAGCCCGACCGGCGACGCCGGCGCCGTCAGCGATGAACTGGCGCGTCTGCTGCGCGAGGACGGCTTCACCGTTGAGCGCCCCGCCGCCGGGCATCCTACCGCGCCCGCCGTGGTGGTTCGCTTTGACAGCGGCAAACCCGGGCGCACCCTGCAACTGAATGGCCATCTCGACACCGTCCATCTTCCTTTCGTGCCGCCCGCCATCGTTGACGGCAACCTGACCGGCTCCGGCTCCTCGGACATGAAGGGCGGCGTCGCCTGTTCCGTCGAGGCGATGCGGGTATTGCGCGACACCGGCGCGCTGACGGCCGGCTCCGTCCTGCTCGTCGCTCACGACCTGCACGAGGCGCCCTGGGGACGGGGACAGCAACTCGATCAGCTCATTCGCGACGGCGTCGTCGGCGACGCGGTGTTGCTGCCAGAACCACTGACGGATCGTCTCTCCCTCGTTGGCCGAGGCGGCGCGACCTGGCGGGTCACCTTCACACGCAAGGGCGCGCCGGTCCATGAAGTGATGCGGCCGATGGACGAGCCGAGCGTCATCGCTGCCGGCGCGAAGCTTATCGCGGTGCTGGGCGAGTTCGGCGAACAGTTGACGCGCCGGAGCGATCCGCTGGCCGGCTGTGAGACCGTGTTCATCGGCCAGGTCCACAGCGGCGAGATTTTCAATCAATATCCGCAGGAGTGCTGGCTGGAAGGGACGCGCCGCTGGCTGCCGGGTATTGCACGCGCCGAGGTCGAGCGCGAATTCCGGGCCATCGTGGACGGAGTGGCGCGGGACAGCGGCACCCAGGCGCGGGTTGACTTCACCTTCATCCGCGATGCATTCCAGTTGGACGAGAAGGACGCGGTCGTCAGCGCGTTCCAGTCGGCGTTCAAGGTGCTGAGCGGGACGCCTCTGGCGACGGGACCAAAGCCGTTCATCGACGACGGCAACAGTTTTTGGGGCCTTCGTCAGGTGCCGGCCATCACGCACGGTCCACGCGCCGGCGGCCAGCACACCCTCAAGGAGTGGATGTCGATTGACGACATGCTGCGTGTCGTTCACCTCTACGCCCTGACCGCCGTCGCCTATTGCGCTGGCTGATCGAGTTGCCGCTTGCGGCTTGGCGGACTGCCCGCTTACTCGCTGGGCTTGGGGATTTCGAGACGACAGCAGCCGAGGTCGAAGTGTTCGGTGTCGGTGCCTTCTTGAAGCGCGCCGGGCGGCAGCGAATAGACGACGTGCCGGCCATCCTTGCGATTGCACACCAGACCGGCCTCGAGCAGGACGTTCAGATGATGCGAGGCGTTGACCACGGCAATGCCCAGTCCGGCCGCGATCTGACCGACGTTCCGCGGCCCGTCGCGCAACAGCCGGATCATGCGCAGCCGATCGGGCGACGCGAGGGCGCCGAGTTTCTTCGAGCAGATGCCGGGTTCGAGGTTGTCTTTCATCGCGACAGGTTCACCGAGTTTTCAGGGGCGAGACGAACTCTTCGCTCAGCATACAGCAGGCATGCTTCCAGGGGCAATCGTTCAAGTTACACTTTGGGGGGCAGGGCCACGAACGTAAACCAGAAGCCATCGATGGCCCGCGCGATATCCGCGAAGCCGGCAAAGGTCTCGGGCTTGATGATGTACGAGTTCGCCTGGAGGTGGTAAGACTCCACGACATCCTCGTCCGCCGCGGAGGTAGTCAGAACGAGGACCGGAATCACTTTCAAATTGTCATCGGCCTTGATGGCGGCGAGGACTTCGTGGCCATCTTTCTTGGGCAGATTCAGATCGAGCAGAATAAGGTCGGGACGCGGAGCGGCGGCATACTTGCCCTCGCGGCGCAGGAACGCCAGGGCCTCCATGCCGTCGGGGACGACCTGGAGGTGATTGCTCACCCGGGCGTCTCCGAGAGCTGCTTGCGTCAGCTCCACGTCGCCGGGGTTGTCTTCCACCAGCAAGATCTCAGCCGGTCTCCCCAGCGTGGGCGGAACCATGCGCGGCACCCTTTCGATCGGGAGTGGTGAAATAAAAGGTCGAACCCTGTCCGGGCTGCGACTCGACCCAGATACGCCCGCCGTGGCGCTCGACGATCTTCTTGCACAGCGCCAGCCCGATGCCCGTCCCCGGGTACTCCTCGCGTGTGTGCAGCCGCTGGAAGATGATGAAGATCCGATCCGCGAATTGCGGATCGAAACCGATGCCGTTATCGCGAACCGAGAACAACCAGCCGTCGTCTTCGCGCCGGGCTTCGACGCGGACTTCCGGCTGCCGCGAACCTCGATACTTGATCGCATTGCCGATCAGGTTTTGCAGCACCTGGGTCAGTTGCGAGGGGTCCGCGAGGATGGTTGGCAACGGGCCATGCGTCACCACGGCGCCGCTCTCCTGGATCGCCTGTTGCAGGTTCGCGACCGCCGTCTCGAACACGCCGCCGCACTCGGTGGGCGCGAAGGGTTTGCCCCGGGTGCCGACGCGCGAGAACTCCAGCAGATCGGCGATCAACTGTTTCATCCGGGCCGCCCCGCCCACGGCAAAGCCAATCCACCGGTCGGCCTTGGCGTCGAGCTTGCCTTGATACTGCTTCGCCAGCAGATCGACGTAACTGGATACCATCCGCAGCGGTTCCTGAAGGTCGTGCGAGGCGATGGAGGCGAACAACTCCAGTTCGGAATTGGAGCGCGCCAGTTCTGCCGCTGTCAGCCGCAGGTCCTCTTCGGCGCGCCGGCGTTCCTGGACCGCCGTGAGGATGGACCGGATGCGGGTGAGCAACTCCCTGGGATGAAAGGGCTTGAAAAGGTATTCGTCGGCGCCGGCCTCCCAGCCCTTGAGCAGGGCTTCCCGGTGAGTCATGGCCGTCAGCAGGACCACGGGGATTCGCGACGTGCGCGGGTCCGCCTTGAGTTCCCGGCACAGGCTCAGGCCATCGCGTTTCGGCATCATCACGTCGGAAAGGACCAGATCGGGAGACCACTGGTGGACCATTTCCAGGGCCTCCTCTCCATCCCGGGCGATTCGTGTCCGGTAGCGGTCGCGCAGCAGTGAGGAGACGTAGGATGCCAGTTCCACGTTGTCCTCGGCAATGATGATTTTCGCCAGGGGGTCCGCCGTCTCATCGCCCGCCTGAGTCATTTCTCCGGCAGCCGGGGTCCAGGCCTTTATGCGGCTGACTTTTCGTTGCAGGGGAGTCGTTTCGGCCGCAGGCGCCTCCACACGAGGGGCCAGGCATTCCACGGTGAACGTGCTGCCCTCGTCCGGCTTGCTGGCCACACTCACGGTCCCCTCCAGCAGGTCCGAGAACTCCTTGACCAGGGCCAGCCCCAGGCCGGTCCCCTCGAACCTTCGTGTCGCGGAGCCTTCCAGTTGGCGGAACTTCTGAAAGAGGTTCTTGATGTCGGAATCCGCGATCCCAATGCCCGTGTCGGCCACCGCCACCCGGAGCCGATCCCCT
>JBBSDR010000166.1:0-9059 GCA_038240465.1 Gemmatales bacterium | reverse complement strand
CGGATCGAGGCTGGATGGTATGAGATGGGGGCCATGAGAGAGAATGACGAATAGATTCGGCGCTTGCGGCTTGGCGGAACCCACACGATGCGGGATCCGCCAAGCCGCAAGCGGCGAAGAGGTTACTTCTTGGGGGGAACGGCTTCCGGCAATCCGGGGGAGCCATTGAACGCCTTGACGAGGGTGCCGTCGGCGACTTTCCAGATCTTCACCTCGCCGTTGAACGATCCCGAGGCGACGAGGTTGCCATCCGGCGAGAAGGCGACCGCGAAAACCCAGTCGGTGTGTCCGGCCAGCGATTTGACCTGGGCGCCGCTGGCGGCATTGAAGATGCGAACGGTTGCATCACCGCTGCAGGTCGCCAGCAGGGGCTGCTTGGGGTTGCGGACCACCTTGAAGACGCCCTTGCCCCCGGCGGCCGCGGCGCGAAGTTGCTTGCCGTCGCCGCTGGTCGTCCAGGCGCGCAACTGGTTGTCCTCACCGACCGAGAAGCCCGTCTTGCCGTCCTTCTCCACGGTGACGCCGTAGACGTACTGCTGATGCGTCGGGAAGGTCAGCACGGATTCCTTGGTCTTCAGGTCCCACACCTTCGCGGTCTTGTCCCGGCTACAGGTCAACAGTGACTTGCCATCCGGCGCCAGGGCGACTCCAAAGACCCAGTCGGCATGGTTCTCGATCGCCTGCTCCAGCTTGGCCTTGTCGTAGCCGGGCGACAGGTCCCAGACGTTGACGATTCGATCGCAGCCGCCGGAGACGAGCGTCTTGCCGTCGGCGCTGACGTCGAGGCACAGGACCGAATCGTCGGCCTCGAGCAGTTGCTTGATCATCACGCCGGTATCGGTGACGCCGTCGAGCAAGGTGACGCCGTTCTCGACCTTGGGCTTGCCGCCGTTGATGTCGTAGATGCGGACGTCGCCTTCCTGACCGGGCCGGCCTCCCGCGACGGCGAGTTTGCCGTCGGGCAGGAAGGTCATCGCATAGGCTCGTTCGGCCCGAGTGCGGATGCGCTTCTCGAGTTTGCCGTCGGCCACGTTCCAGACGGTCAACTCGTGATGTCCGCCGGCGACGAGTTTCAGATTGTCGGGGGTGAACGCCACGGCGGTGATGGTGACGGGGAAGGCATAGTGGGCCGGCGGCTGGGGCGACACCCAGCGCGAACGCAGTTCGCGGACGAGGTCCGACTTGGCGGTCAGGACGGTGTCGAGTTTAGCGCCTTCCGCGATCCACTGGCGAATGACGGCGATCTTCTCGGGCGGCAGGGCGTCGCCGCTCTCGGGGGGCGGCATGCGCGACTTGTCCTTGGCGGTCAGGAGGTCGATGATATGGCTCTCTTCGGGCTTGCTGGGGACGACGGGATCGATCTCCTTGGCGCCGCCCTTGCGCAGGTTCTCGAAGGTGGTCATATCGAACTTGCCCTTGCGCTTCTTGGCGTCGTGGCAGGCGAAGCAGTTCTCCTTGAGGATGGGCGCGACGTCGTTGATGAAGCTGATCGGTCCCTTTTTGGCCGGCTGCTGCGCGTCGGCGCGTGGGGGAGAGGACAGCCGAAGCAGGGCCACGGTCAGGGCCAGGCCGAGCGCGAGGCAGAGCAGACAGAGGCAGCGGTGGGAACGTGACATCGGGACAAGGCTCCGTCGGAACAGGCGGGGTTTCGTTCCAGTGAACGCGGTTGTGGGAGGGCAGGACGATAAGGAGAATTATAAGGTCCGCAGAGGGGAAACGCCACTCTGCACTTGCGGAATCGAGGCGTTGGAGCGTCATCCCAAGACCGCCAGGAAGGACGATCACGAGGGTGAAAACCGTGCCTGCGGAGTTCGATGAATCCGCGCGGGTGCCTGAGCCTGAAGCGCCACTACCTCCTTTTGCATCGCCGCGACGCCGGCCGCGCTGTCCAGCACTTCAAAGCTCCACGTCGCCTCCCAGCGCCCGCCCGGCGGCAGCACCTTCACCCGTCCCTGCTGCCGCTCGAACGCCTTGAAGTTGGGGAAGTTCGTCGCCGGCTCCAGGCCCGTCACATATCCCTCCTCGACCGACTGCGAACACTTCCAGACCGTGAAACAGGGCAGTTCCTTGACGCCGAAGCGGACGCAGCAGCCGCGATCGCCCTTCGCGTTGTAGAGCAAGGCAAGGCTGTGGCCCGCCGCGTCGGCGACCGGCTCATAGAGGTAAACCTGCTCCGCGAAGCCGACCATCGGCGCGGCGTAGGTGTCGAAGGTGTTGATGCCCTCGGCGGCGCGCGGCGTCTGCGGCGCCATCTCGCGGGTGGGTACAAGGATTCGGCTTCCCCCTTCGAGGAACGGCGGACCGACGTTGCAGTGATACAGCATCTGCAACTCGGCCGGCTTCGGCGACCGGTTCTCGACGACGTCGTGGACGACGACGCGATTGGAGCCGGGAATGGTGGTGAAGGTCGCCGTCAGCCGCAGATGGCCGAAGAAGAGAGCGGCCTCGTCAACCTGGCCGATGACGCTGATTTCATGCGGCGGATCGAGGCTGACGCGCACCTCGACATGATGGGCGGCGGTGTTGGCGATTCGGCCATGGAGTGACAGGGGTGTGTCGCCATCCTTGCCTGGCGGACCGTTGGAGGCGAGACCGCACCGACAGAGCCATTCGTCGAAACCGCCGATCCAGCCCAGGCCGCCGCGATCGCCCGGATCGACAGAGCGCGGATGGACGGGGCCGACGATGGGGGCCTGCCAGCCGAGGGGCTGGCCGCGATAGTCGCCGCGCCACAGGCCCATGCCGCGGGTCGGCAGGATGGAGTAACTGAGCGCGCCATTGTGAACGTGAACGAGGTCGATGCCATCGCGTGGGCCGCCGCGCAGAGTGCGCTTGTGGACGGACCAGGCGAAGGACGTCGGCAGGCGCAGCGTGTCATTGGCAACGCCGAAACTATCGACCCAGACATCGTTGACGACGTCGGTGAGGACCCAGGATTTGTAGCGCGTCATGGAGAGAGGTTCCGGACCAGCCCGACGCGCTGCCGCGTCGGGCTGGTAAGCGATCGACGGGATCAGTGCGCCGCCGCTGGTGCTTCGCTCTGCGGTTGCTGGGCATTGAAGCGCCGGGCGACGAAGACGAAGGCGACCGAGACGAGCAGCATCACTCCGGCCAGCATACCGAAGTATTGCATCGGCTGCAGGTCGGGATAGAAGCGCGTTACCGGCGCGTTGATGAGTACGTTGGCCAGGAAGACAGTCAACAGCCAGCACGCCGTCACGAAGCCGGTCATCGAACTGGGTGCCGCTGTGTAAGCCAGTTCCAGGCCCGTTACCGAGATTAGCACCTCGGCGATGGTGATGACCAGATACGCCAGCACCAGCCACCACACGGTCACCTGCTTGTCGGGATCGACGAACCAGCGCTCGCCGATCTTGATGGTCCCCTCGAAGCTGATCTCGCCGTTCGGAGAAACCGGCAACTGCTGCTTGACCTCATTCTTGTCTTTATCGACGGTCTTCTTCTCGATCGACTTCACCGGTCCCTCGACGATTACTTTCTTGCTGTCCCCGGACCCGGACGACCTGTCTCTGAGCTTGAGCAACTCGGCCCCCTGGATGGTGTAGGAAACTTTCGTTCCGGTCTTTTTGCCGTCGCTATCGACTTCCTCATAGGCGACCCCAACAGCAGTCTGGCTGGTGGACTCGACCTTGACCTTCTCCTTGTTATTCGCGGTGCTGAAGGCCGTTTCGCCGTAGCTGAGCATCTTGAAGGACTTGTCCTCCGTGCCGTCGAGCAATCCCGGGCGCAGTTCGGCGGTGCCGGCCATCCAGGCGGCGACAGCCATCACGCCCATGCAGGCAGCCGTCAGCACAAAGCCGACGACCATCTTGTCCGTGGCCCGGATCTTGAAGCCTTTCTTGTCGAAATACTTGTAGGAGAGGGTGATCGGCGGCAGCAGGATGAGGATGAGGACCGGGTTAAACGCCTGCATCTGGTCGGCGTCCATTTCGGTGCCGAAGATGTGGCGGTTCATGCAGGCTTCGGTGAAGAAGATCCAGGTACTCGATGCCTGATCGAAGACCGCCCAGAAAAACATGACGAGGACGAAGAGGCCGAAGATTCGCCCCAGGACGCGCAACCGTTCCGCGGATTCTTCGGGCGTGCGCGGCTGCCTGCTGATGGTCTCGATGGCATAGTATCTTTTGCCGGCGGCAAAGATGAGGAAGGCGACGACCATCAAGACCGCGGGAAACATGAAGGCGATGGCGTAGCCGTGCGCCGTGCGGATGGGCGGCATGGCAAACTGCGAAATGGCCGCTCCGATGTTGATCGAGAAGTAGAAGATGGCGAAGGCGTCCGACCGCAACTTGGTCTGTCCTGGCCTTTGCTGATCGTAGGTCATGCCCATCAGCGTCGAGATATTGGGTTTGATGACCCCCGACCCCATGGCCAGCAAGCACAGGGCGATGACGAGGAAGGTGAAGTTCTCGAAGCCAATGATGACATGGCCGAGGATGTACGGAATCGAGAAGCCGACGATCGTCCAGTATTTGCCGAAGAAATTGTCGGCGACATAGCCACCCACCAGGGGCAGGAGGTAGCAGGCGCCGATGAAGAAGGACATGTAGGTCGCGGAGTTGGCCTGGCTAATCCCCAACTGATCGGACATGTACTTCGCCAGGATGGCGCGCATGCCGTAGTAGGAGCAGCGTTCGGCGAACTCGCCCCAGAAGAAGAACCAGAAGCCTTTCGGATGGCTCTTGAAGAAGCGGACGATCGGATTTCTGGCAGGTGTGTCCGCGATGTCCTGCGTCAGTTGTTCCTGGGGCTGCGTCGTCTCGCTCATTCACTCGCTCCTGTAATCTTGGCGGGAGAGTGCAGCGATTGTAGCGGGATGAGGGATAGCCGGAAAGGAGAAAGGAAAAGCGCTTCTCATGGCCCCGACACCCGACAACCCGGCAAGACGGCCCGGAACGCCTCGACACCCGCTCCGGTCACCCCATTGCAGCGGCGCACATCCAGTCCCTGCAAGCCTGTCAACCCGGCCAACTGTGCAATGCCCACATCGGTGATCGACGTGCCATCCAGGGCGAGGAACTCCAGTTGCCCGAGCGGCCGCAGCGATGACAGTCCCCTGTCACTGAGGCCGGAGCAGCCGCTCAGGAACAGCTTGCGCAGGCCGCTCATGGCTTGCAAATGCACCAGACCTGCATCCGTCACGGATTCGAGTCCGGCCAAGTTGAGATATTCGAGACGGGTCAGCGTTCGCAGGTGCGCCAGGCCCGCGTCGGTGACCCCGGTGCAGCCAAGGTCGAGGATGCGCAGGTCGCTCAACCCTTCGAGATGCACCATTCCCGCATCGGTGATGGCCGAACAATTCGCCAGCAGCAGCTTCTGCAAGCTCGTCCGCTCCGCGACGTGTGACAACCCGCTGTCACTGATGCGTTTGCACTGGCCGAGGACCAGCGTTTGCAACTGGGGGAACGATTGCAGCAGCGCCAGGCCGGCGCCGCTGACCTGCGTCTCGTCCAGGGTTAGCGATTGCAACCGCGTCAGCCCGCGCAGATGAGGCAGGGCCGCGTCCGTCAATTGCTTGCAACTGGAGAGGCTCAGCGCTTCGAGGCCGGTCAGGCCGCGAAGGTGACAGACGCCGGCGTCGGTCAGATGCCGCAGGAAGCTCAGGCCGAGCGAACGCAGGCTGGGCAGCGGCGCGAGTCGGGCCAGGGAGGCGAGCTGCTGATCGGTCACGCCGTCGCGGGCCAGCAGCCAGTAAACCTCGCCCGGAGACAGCGTCACGGTTGCCGGCGTCTCGCCGACCTCCCACCATTCGGCGGCGGCATCGTTCTCGGGCCGGGCGAACCACCAGCCCGGCACCGGAATCCGCACGCGCCCGGCTCCGACCTCGGCCAGCGCTTCGAGGACGGCGTCGGCGAACGAGCGACTGTCGGGAAAGCGATCCTCTGGCTTCTTCGCCAGCGCCTGCCTCACCGCCAGTGCCACGCCGCGCGGAATCGCCGGCACCAGGTCCGTCAGCAGCGGCGGTTCGCTCGAGGTGTGGGCCATCAGGATGGCGGCCCGAAAAGTCGCGTCGAAGGGAACAGTGCCGGCGAGCAGTTCGTGGACGGTGATCGCGAGGGCGTACTGATCGGTGCGGCCATCGAGAGGTTGTCCCTGCACCAGTTCGGGCGCCATGTAATAGGGTGTCCCGACCAGGGCGCCGGTGCTGGTGACATTCGTGACGGAGTAGCCGCGCTCGTCGGTTGACAGCAGCTTGGCGACGCCGAAGTCGGCCAGATAGGGATGTCCGTGCGGGTCGAAGAGGATGTTGTCCGGCTTGACGTCGCGATGAACGAACCCCTGCTCGTGAATGAAATCGAGTGCGTCGGCGATGTTTTCGAGCCAGTCGCAAAGCGTCTCGAGCGGCATCGGCTCCGGGTTGTTGTCCCGCCCGAGTTTTTGCCGCTCGCGCAGACTGCCGCCCGATAGATACTGCAAGACGACGAAGGGCAGGCCGTCGTGTTCGCCGACGTCGAGGATCGTGACGATATGCGGATGAACGAGGCGAACGAGAAAGCGAACCTCGCGCGTGAAGCGCGTGATGGCGGAGCCAGTGAAGACATCGGGGCGCGGCGTCTTGATGACGACGTTGCAATCGAGGTGGCGATCGTGGGCGAGATAGATCAGTGCCATGCCGCCGAAGCCGAGCGGGGCGCGCACCTCGTAGCGGCCGTCAGAGAGTATCAGCCCTTCCCAGGTGGAATCCTCCGGCATCGAGAGGTCCTCCAGTGCGGCAGTGAGGGAGCATGAAGACCGATGGCTATTGTAGGAGCGGAGGAATCCAGCAGAAGCAGTCATTCGCGGTCGAGAGCCTTGGCGCCCACCTGGACACCCGCCACAATACAACAACTGGGTCGATCAAACTCATTCTGAAGTGGCGACGGGACAATCGGGAGGCAAGAAGATGAACGCCTCGACGGTCACGGCTCCCCCCGAACAACTGGCGGAGTTATTCCAGCAACTGGCTGAGCGCTGGCGAACGGAGACGCTCTACCTCTCCTCAACGACGGAAATCGCCATGCACCCGGCCTATCAGCGCATCATCGGCCTGGGTCCCGCTGTCATTCCCCTGATCCTGACCGAACTGGCACGGCAACCCGAGCGCTGGTTCTGGGCATTGCATGCGCTGACTGGCGCGGATCCGGTAGCGCCGGCTGATCGAGGCAAACTGGCCACGATGTCGCAGGCGTGGTTGCAGTGGGGCCGGGAAAATGGATACGTCGCCTGAGTCCGCTGGAGAGTATTTTCCTTCGACACTTCAAATCGAGAAAAAATGGGAAATTTTTGTTGCATTGACTGGGAAGCGCGTTACTGTGTGAAGAATGTCGGACGCACCCTTCTGGAGCAATCTCCGTGAAAGAGCGACCCTGGGGTTCCCTGAGCGATGACGCCTGGGCTGCGGTCCCCCTTATCCTGGAACAGAAAGAACAGGAAAACCAGCCACCTCCTCCTCCGATGTGGCAACAGATGCTCGACTGGGACAACGAGCAACTCGCACAAACGGACCCAGCCGTGCAGAACTTGGAGGTCGCTCGCGGGATCCCTCAGTTGGGCGACATCGACGTGCGACCCTACTGTGAACTGCTCGATCAATCGGCCGCGCACTTCTCTCGCTGGCTCCCGGAGGCGGAGTGTGAGTTCCACGCCGATCCGCAGGGATGGGATAACGACCTAATCTCCTTCCGCCTGGGCATGCTCTGCCAGTTCATCGATCAGGTTCTCGGTGTTCGCTATAACGCGGACCAGCGAGACGTCAAGAAGATCAGCTACACCGACCCGAGCGACCTCTTCCTGAACGGGGTCCTAGATAAGAGGCAGGGAACGTGCGGAAACATGGGCGTCCTCTACTACTCCCTGTGCTGGCGCCTCGGGCGGCCAGTTTCTCTCGCGCTGACTGGCTGGCACGAGATCTGCCGCTACGACGACGGAAAAAGAACGATCAACGTCGAAACCTCGAATATTGGCATGGGCGGGTTCCGGATCATGCCCGACGAGGAATACATCCGGGAGGATCATCTCGCTCGCGAGCGTATCACTTCGGGATCGGACCTCACCGCCCTTAGACCGCGGCAAGTCCTCGGTGTCTTCTTCGGATATCGAGGACGTTACTGGTATGATCAGTACATCGCTGAGGCCGCGAAGGACGATTACGGGCGGGCAGTGAAGCTGTTCCCGGAGAGTTGGCTGTGGCGGGAGAAGTGGCAGAACGCCTCCCTGCTGGCGGAATCGGGCCTACCTCCTCCGGCTTATTTGTGAGGCGAACGAGTGAGCGGAGGATATGAGAAGGCAACCGAAAGAGGACAAGACCATGACAGCCAGATTTGAAATACAGGCCAAGTGCGGGTTCCAGGCAGGGGACACAAACCTGCACCGCTACGTCAGCAACAATCCTATGAATCTGACGGACCCGAGTGGCTTAGATCCGAAAGTCACCTGGGACAGAGTGAAAGAAGCTGCGGCAGGCAGAGGATTGCCGACTGTGATGATCGATACCCTCTCCCAAATTGACGCAATCGATTTCCTAAGAACTGAGGGAGGATCGAGCTATGCATGGAATGCGTTTGGAAACGACCGAATTTACCTAGCGGAGACCACCCATGACTCAATCGCAAAGTTAGGTGCGGAAGGGACAGCGCCTCTTGGAGGCTTGTACAACGAGTTGTTTTCTGCCTACTTCCATCAAGTTATTTACGGTAGCAAGTATAAGGAGGAAACTGCATGGATTCGCCATATTATCGATCAGGAATGCAAATTCGTTTGGGATCCCCTAGTCCTCGACAAAGTGTACGGGGGACTACATCCGAACGCAGCATCGGCGATGGCAAAAGAGATGGTGGAAGAAGCGATGTCTGAAATGATGGACGCATTAGTGACAGCCGGTTTTGGGAAGCGGCTTTCAGAGCCACAATTTCAGAAACACGGGTTTGGAACCCCCCAGCACACAGGATCCCAAGAGAAATGGGGGAAGAGTGAAGCGATCAGGAATGTGGCAGGTGAACGTTTCGTTGGGCATGTAATTCGCAACCTCACTCTTTGGATTATGGTGAATGGATATCGCG
>JBBSDR010000165.1:0-9059 GCA_038240465.1 Gemmatales bacterium | reverse complement strand
TGATCCTCAGGTCGTGACTTGAACCCAGCCCGATGCGCCGGATTCTTGCTGGCGCGTTTTGAAGTTGCGCTCTGAGACGGTTTGTTTTCCTTTGGAGTGCGGCGATCTTCGCCGCTTTGGTATTTTTCTCTTCTCGGCTTCTGAGGGGAAGCAGCGAAAAGGGGTCAAACCCCGATCCAAATTTGATTCGCTCTCAATTTGGATCGGGGTTTGACTTCTTTTCTTGCCCCCTTTGGCTCCTTTTTTTTGCCGGACATGACGGTTTAGGAGCGCGAGCAGGAACTATCGGCGCTGGCGCAGCGGGCTGATGGATGTGTCAACCGTAGTCAACGGGCGAAGTCGCGGACGCAGACGGTCTTCGGCGAGGGGCCGCTCGATGCGGAGATTTGCTTTGTCGCGGAGGCACCGGGCGCGGACGAGGACGACCAGGGCCGGCCATTCGTCGGCGCGTCGGGGCAGGTCCTCAACGACATCCTCGTTGCGGTGCGGATTCGCCGCGAAGAGGCGTACATCTGCAATATCCTCAAATGTCGTCCGCCGGGCAATCGCCAGCCGTGGGCCAGCGAGGCGAGCAATTGTCGCGAGTTCCTCGAACGCCAACTGGAACTGGTGAAGCCGAAGTACCTCATCGCGATGGGCGGCTGCGCGGCGCAGAACCTGCTCGGCACGACGCAAACGATCGGCAAACTGCGCGGCCGCTTCCACGACTACCGGGGCATTCCGGTGTTGTGTACCTATCATCCGGCGTTCCTGTTGCCGACGCGGAGTCCAGAGAAGAAGAACGTGTTGGAGGACATGAAGATCCTGCTGCGGCGGATGGGCCGCCTCGTCCCCTAATGCAAAGAGAAGAGGATGACCACGAAATAGACGAAATAGACGAAAAAAAGAGGAAGAAAGAAGAAGTAAGAAGAAGTAAGAAGAGAGGGTCAAGACAGGCGACAGAGCATTTCACGCTGACGCTATTATGCTCTTATTCTCTTGATCTCTTTCTCTTTTTTCGTCTGTTTCGTGTATTCCGTGGTCATCCTCTTCTGTCCTCTCTTTTTTACTTCGCGGTTGACTCTGCGCTCGCGCCGGTTTACCCTTCAGAGAGTATACCCTCACCCGGGGTCCGCCCCTTGCTCGCCGGTCACTTCCTCCACACGACCGATCGCGACAGGGCCGCGCGGGACCGCCACAAGGAGCAACAGCCATGTTGCACGTTCAAGGATCACGCCAGCGAACCGCCTGCGACGGCTTCCGCCGCCGCGACTTTCTCAAGGCCGGCGCTCTCGGTATGGGCGGATTGATGCTGCCCGATTTGCTCCGCGCTCGCGCCGCCGCGGCCCAGGCCGGCAAACCCACCAAAAACACCTCCGTCGTCTGGCTCTGGCTCGGCGGCGGTCCCACGCAAATCGAGACGTTCGATCCCAAGATGTCCGCCCCGTCGGAATTCCGCTCCATCGTCGGCGCCGTGAAGACCAACCTGCCCGGCGTCGAGTTCGGCGGCGTCTTTCCGAAGATGGCCCGGCAGATGGACAAGCTGGCCATCGTGCGCTCCTTCGCCCACGGCAACTCCGGTCACGGCGGCGGCACGCACTATGTCATGACCGGTTACGACTATCCGCCGGCCGACAACAATCTGCCGCCGATCAAGCCCGCCTTCGGCTCCGTCGTCGCGCGCCATCGCGGTGCCAACAACGCCCAGACGGGGTTGCCGACTTACGTTCGCCTCGGTGGCACCTATGGCGACGGTCCCGCCTGGCTCGGCTCAGCCTATGCGCCGTTCGACACCAGCGGCAACGCCCGGCAAAACATGGACCTCAAGGTGACGATGGAGCGCCTGACCGACCGGCGTTCGCTGCTGAAGACATTCGACACCATGAACCGCAATGCCGACCGAAGCGGCCTGCTGCAAGGGCTGGACAGCATCGAGACCCAGGCGTTCGAGTTGATCCAGAGTCGGGCGCGTGAGGCGTTCGACATCAGCCGCGAGGACCCGAAAGTCCGCGACCGCTACAACGGCAAAGACGCTCTCGGCACCCAGATGCTGATGGCTCGCCGGTTGTGCGAGGCAGGCGTCGGCTTCGTGACGCTGCACTACGGCGGCTGGGACATGCACGGCGGCATTGGCCCCGCGATGAAGACTCTCGGCACGCGCGTTGACGAGGCGGTGTCGGCGTTCGTCGAGGACGTCAACAATCGCGGCTTGCAGGACGACATCCTGCTCGTCATCACGGGCGAGTTCGGCCGAACGCCGCGAATCAACGGCGGCGCGGGCCGCGATCACTGGGCGCCGCTCTCGACGCTGGCCCTCGCCGGTGGCGGACTGAAGATGGGGCAGGTGGTGGGCGAGTCGTCGGAGAAGGCGGAGATTCCGAAGACGACGCCGATCACACCACAAGACCTGATGGCGACTGTCTTCCATGTCCTGGGCATGCCGCAGGATCTGTCCTACAAGGACCAGACGGGTCGGCCCATTCCGATGATCAATGGCGGCAAGCCGATCGCCGAACTGGTGTAATCAGATCGGACCGCTTGCGGCTTTGCATGAGAGTGCAAAGCCGCAAGCGGCCTGCAAGTCATTTGCCTCGGCGTAGATCTTGCCTCTCATGGTCTGGCTGGCCTCAATGCCCGGGAAGAAGTTCAGGCCGATGCAGGCTTCCAAGGCGGCGCGGTCGAGCGCCTCGGGCACGGTCAGGACGGGCAAGGGGACCGAAAGATCGCTGAGGAACGTCCCTGCTTCGTACTGAGCGAGATAGGTTCCTCAAGAACGCCGGGATGACTGCGTCGCGAAGCGCGGCCTCAATGCCAGGTGAGGTCAACGCGGCAACGACGGCAACGACGGCAGAGCGCAGGGACGCATCGTCGTCCGCTGTGCTGCCCAGCGCCACAGGATCGCGAGGCAATTCTTCCCAGATGTTCTGGCCTGTTTTGGGGTCGGACTGGTCGTTCACGAATCGAAGGTTTGAAGCCCTCTGGATCATCGGTAGGATATGCCGACGGAACGATGCCTTGGCATCGGCCTTGCGGAATCCGGCGAAGATGGCAGCCTGGAAGGCGACATCGTGGAGGGTGACGATCCCGCTGATGCCCGGCGCGAAGTCGGGCGGAGCGAAGGTCACCCAGGCAGAGGCATCAACGTCGCGATCATCCTGGCCCGAAAACTTGATCTTGGCCGTGACCGGGCCGTCAGCGAGATCGTCGTGCCACAGGGCGTTGTTGGCGAATTCGGTCGTGGCCTTCCCGTCGGCCGAGGCCGATTGCCCCCGGCCGCCCAGGACGAGTAACCGGCCGGCGTTATCGGTTTGAAGTTCGCCGAGGAAAACCTTGGTGCCGCGGAACTCGCCCTGGTCAAAGAACACGCCGCGCTGATTCTTACCCGAGATGGGCTGATCGCGTTTGTCGTGGATGATAAGGCTGGCACGGGCGGCCCCAGTGATCGTCGGATTGCGGGGTTTGGCGGCGACTCGGGGGTCGATGCCGTTGTGAGGAGGCGCATGGTCGAGGGCGGCCTTGCGATTCACCAGATCGACCCGCCAGGTGATCTTGGCTTCATTGTCCGTGATCTCGCGCTTGAGCGTGAGCTTGCCAGCGGCGTCTTGGTCGTACTCGAAGACTCGAAACCGAACCGCTTGGCGCTTGATCTTCCCGGCAGCATCCATGTACTTCCCTTTCGCCATCGAGGTCTCGGAGTTGTCCCCCTGAATCTCGAATCCCGGATGTTCGGGCGTCTCCGGGCCGACGAAGAACCTGTCGGGGCTGTTCCCGATCCGGCCCACACCGATGCCGGGGTGAATTTTGTAGATCAGCATGGTCGGCTCTCCCAAGGGGGGAACAATCGGTCAGTCAAACAGTCGTTCAACCAAGCGCCTTCAACAGGTCCTGGTCGGCGGGGACAAGAACGTCGGTCAGGAAATTGCGCGGCGCGGGGGTATCGAGGAGGTCGAGCGGCAGGTCAGTGACGTTCTTTACCAGGTTGCCGGTCTCGGCAATGGCGTCCTTGAGGGCTTGCCTCAGTGCGGCGACGGCCTTGCTGGCGGCGACCTTGGGGTCGGGGTCGAGACCCACAAGGTTGGGCAGTGATCCCTTGGGCAGTTCAAACGGGGGAGCAGCCCGTTTCGCCTGGGGACCATCGGCCGGGACTCCTGTGCGGCGCATCTGGACGACCGCCAAGGCCAGCGTCTTCAGGTTGACCATCATCTCGACGAGAGCGCCGCTGATCAATGCAGCACGGCCATCCGGCGTCTTGCCGTCGAGGGATCGGCGGCTGGCGACCACCAGAGCGAGCTTGAGCAGCGCGATTCGGTAGCGGACGTTGAAGATCCGAGCCCAGAGGTTGGCTTCCGTGTTGCCGATGAAGCTATCGGGGGCAGGCGCTGGAGCCGCCGGGGCCACCGTGGTCGTGTTGGTTGGGACCGGGAGGACGGGTAATGCGCTCCCCGAATCCTGGATCGCCTTGAGAGCTTCAAAGGTTTCGAGAAAGCGAAGGAAGTGAGACTTCTTCACCGGGTCCGGGGGCTGCCAGCCCTCGCCCTGCTCGGCAATATCAGCAAGAGCCGCGAGAATGGGGATACGATCGACTTCCCCGTTCGCTCCAAACTGCACCGCGCGAACGAAGATCGCCTCGTCCCCCCTGTTCCAGTCCTCCTTGTCGTTATCGGCCTGGAGGTCCTCGATGTCAGACCGGGGAGCGAAGGCTTCTTTATCGACGTGCCAGTCCTTCCGGTTCAGTTTCTTGTGAATGCGGAGGACCATGTCGGTGGGGTAGGGGCCTTTCCACTCGGCCTCCGTGGGTGGAGTGTCATCCTTCTTGAAGAGCCAGTAGAGGGCGATGTACAGGGCGCCGACGTGGTTGATGGCTTGCATTGCCGCGCCTTTACCGACATCGATAATCGGGGCAACCCGAGCTTTCAGGGGGGCGTCGGTGATGTTCTCCAGCGGCGGACTCTCGGCCACGACGTACTTGGCGAGCGAAGCAAGTCCGAGCGGTTCAAAGGTCAAGGCGAACGGGAAAACTTCTCCCGAATCGGGCGCGATCGGGAATTCGTCGCGCCCGAAGTAGGGATGGCCACCGAGGGCCAGAAGCATATTTTGAACGCTGATCAGGTGGCCCATCTCCTCCTTTGCGATCTGGGTGATCGTCCTGCGAAGCGTGAGTTTGGTGCAGGAGTAAGCTGCATAGAGGTACTGGACCAGCAGTCCGTGTTCGATCTCAGATGCTGCCCGGAGGAGGTCGCGAGCCTCCAGAAGCGGCGAACTGCGGGCCTCTTCGGTCGAGCCGGTCGGCAGGCCCACGGTTTGGAGAATCCGCTCGACCCACGCGATGCCAGCCCGTTTTCTGGCCTTTTCCTTGTCTTGAACGGTCTGTTCCGCAGCGGCCGCGACCACAGACGCGGTTTGGGCGGCAGCGCTGTCTGCTCCATCCGAGACATCGGGAAGTACCCATTGAAGTCGGCGAAAGTAGGGATCGCTCATGGGACTCTCTCCAGAGGATACGGTCAACTGTTCACGATCTTGTGCATCTCGCCCGGGAGCAGGTTCACAAGGTAGATTTCGCCCGCCGCATCCTCAGCGAATGAGGAAATGGCTGACGGTCCTCCTGATGGGAACAGTTCATCGGTTCGGTCGGCCTGGTTGTGGAAAGTCGTGGCGTCGAACGCGAACGAGGAAACCGTGCCTGTAATGTCGGCAAAGAAATAGGTGCCATCGAAGCCGGGCAGGGCGGTTCCACGGTAGACGTAGCCGCCGATGACCCCTTGCTCGCCCTGGTCGTGGGTGTACTCAAAGATTGGGTCGGTGAACGAAGGTGAGCCGGCTGCGGGCAGGGGTTTGAAAGCGTGCTTCCCCTCGCGGAACGACCACCCGTAGTTCTCACCGCCCTTGCTGCCGGCGGGCTGGAAATCGACCTCCTCGAACTTGTTCTGCCCGACGTCGCCGATGTAGAGGTCGTTGGTTTTTCGGTCGAAACTGCATCGCCACGGGTTACGCAGGCCCAAGGCCCAGATCTCCGGCCTCGCTCCGGCCGTGGTGAGAAATGGATTGTCGGCCGGGATGTTGTAATTCCTGGCGGGGTCGGCGAGGACTTTATCAGGATTTACGTCGATGCGGAGCATCTTGCCCAGGAGCAATCCGAGATTCTGCGACGTGTTGTTCGGGTCCCCCTCGGAGCCGCCGTCGCCGATGCCGATGTAAAGGAACTTGTCCTTTGGGCTGAAGGCGATCCAGCCGCCATTGTGGTTGGAGAAGGGTTGGGGGATCGTCAGGATGACCTTCCCCGCGGGATCGGCGACGTTCGGGTCTGCGGCCGAGACCTTGTGACGGCGAATCACGCTGGCCCCGCTCGTGTCGGTCAGGCTGACGTAGAAGACGCCGGACGTCGCGAAATCCGGCGCGAAGGCCAGGCCGAGCAGGCCCTGCTCGTTGCCGGTACTCAGTCCCGTGACCTGGAGGAACGGCTTGGCATCGATCGCGCCAGTCGCGAGCCGCAAGATGCGGATCTTCCCCGTGTGTTGCTCGACGACGAAGAGCCGAGCCGTGTCGTTGGGGGGCGAGGTTGCGAACACGGGCCGTGCGAAACCAGAGGCGACGAGTTTGGCGGACAGGGGCATGGGACAGTTCTCCTCACACTCGGGAACCGCAGTCGAAGCGGGGCGTGTGGAAGTCCACACGCGCGTCGGGAGCGAACGTGAGATCGTGGTCGATGAACGGGCCGAGGGAGGCGCAGCCAGCACTGATGCCCGAATTCACTTCGTTGTCGACCTCGGTTTCCGGTGCCTGATCTGCCTCGACCTCCGCAACCATCGCATCTGCCAGGGTTTTCAAATCGCCTGCGTCAAATCGACCATCGTGTTTCGAGGGTGCCAGCACACGGGCGAGGCCACGCGGGAAACCAGGCATCCGACGGGGACCATTGCTCATGAGAGGATGCTCTTGAAGTCGGAGAAGAATGTATGCTGAGATTATTCTGGCGGAAGAAGCTTGAAGCAATGACCTAAACAGGCTACGATCCAACCTCACCAATGGACTTCAACCCGTCGTGAACGAGGCAAGCGTCCCATGCCCGGCACCCCTGTTCTCCGCTCTTCTCAGGCTCCGTTCTTTCGATTCGTCCTGTTTCGCCCTGTTGCGATTCTCGGACGATCACCCCAATGTGACTTCGTTGTCGATCATTCAACGCCGATTTCCACGGAGTCCAAATGATTCACATTTTTCAAATAGCATCTTGCAAGTAAATTTTTCATTGCCCCTGAAACAGGCCATTTCGTGCGTCGCCCTTGCTTTCCGCCCTCTTGCGGTGTGAGCTGATTATCTCCAGAAGAAGCCCATTTTCGCAAGCTTCGGGAAGTTGGCTGCGTACCTTGAGCCGGACTTCGGAGCATCAAATGGCTTGAAACAAGGCGCCCGGGAAGCTGAACCTGCCTCCCACGGGAACGTATCAATGGCCATAAATGCGATAATGCGGTTCATTTCTGCCAGAAATAACTCACACGCGGCATTGTCTCGTCCGGGAAAACAAGCTCTGTTCGCTCGCTCGTGTGAGTTATTTCCCTCCGTGGAAATCGGCGTTCAAGCGTCTCGAGAAGACATGCGGAGATTCGCATCCGCGAATCCGGACTGCAGGTGATCGACCTGAACAGCCGGAATGGAACTTTCGTTGATAAGCTGCCAATTCACACGAGCGAGGTGCGGTGCGGCCAGCTGCTCCATTTCGGAGCCATCTCGTTCGCCGTATCGCTGGGAGAGGCACTGCCGGAGTCGGATGGGGAAACCGATCAGCTTGGCGGGGACGAGGGCGATGAGTTAATCGTCGCCAACCGGGAGGGCCTTTCAGTGGCCCAGCGCAAAGTCTTCGACCTTCTCATGACCGGCTGCCCCGAGAAAACGATTGCCCGAACCCTGACAATTAGCAAACACACGGTACACAACCATGTTCGGGCGATCTTCCGCGTCTTCGGAGTGCATTCTCGCGCCGAACTCTTTGCCACCCGGCTTCAACAGAACGGCAAGCGAATGGTGGATTGACGGCGAAATAACATCCTTCTTTCTTGCCGCTTGCGGCTTAGCGGCCCCCGCTAACGCCCGCTAAGCCGCAAGCGGCAAGAACTTATTTCGCAGGAACATCTTCATAGTAATCCATCCACCCCAGCATCATCTCTTCCCAGGTCTGATCGCCCCAGAGGACCTCGCGCGTCGGATCGGGATTGTGGGGGTTCTTCGCCGAGTTGTCGAAGTGGGCGACACAGTGAATCTTCGTCCCCTTCGGCATCGCTTTCGGCTCCGCCAGACGATAGACGCTCTGCCAGTTGAAGTTGTAGCGCGGCACCGATAGCAGCGTCTCCTTCTTGCCGTCGGGATAGATCGCCTCGTAGCGGAAATTCTTGCCGCGCAGGTGCATGTGCGGCATGAAACTGAGGATGTGACTGTCGCGGTTGAAGGTGAAGTTGCCCTCCATCAGAAAGCTCTCCGCTCCCGCCGGAATGCGAATCAGCTTGGTGATGAACGCCAGGTTGTGGATCGGCTTCGTCAGGATGCGATACTTCGGCGGCTCCTTGGCGAAGATCAGGCCGAGCATTGACTGATCGCGATACGCCTTGCCATTGGGCGTGTAGTGCATCTGGAACAGCAAGCGTGAGCCGGCCGGGATCTTCTTTCCCATGCCGTCGTTTCCCATCATCGGCATTTCCCCCGGCGCGAACCCGGAGAGGGTCTGTCCCGGGTTGTCCGGGTTGTAGCGCTCGCCCGGCGGCAGGATGAAGACGAGAATGTGATGCACCACCGGCACCGCGTCCGGCCGTGCCTCGGCCCGCACTACCCACTTGTCCTCCTTGAAGCCGGGATCGACAACGAAGAACTTGTACGGCACTCCACCCTTCGGCGCCTCGGCCGGCACGGCGAACGGTTGCGGCATCTTGATGACCAGGTCCGGCTCGCCGATGGTCCAGCCCTCCGGAAACTTCCGCGGCGACGGCAAGTCCTTCCGGTCTCCCTCCGGCAATCCACCGTCGAGCCAGGCCAGAAGCGTCTTCTTCTCGTCGTCCTTGAGCCGGCGATCATTGCGGAAACTGCCGTGCTTCGGA
>JBBSDR010000164.1:0-9068 GCA_038240465.1 Gemmatales bacterium | reverse complement strand
CGGCCAGAGGCGGTCCCATTCGCGATTGCCGGCCAGCAGGCGGACGAGCAACTCGGACTCGACCATCGACATGCGGCCGGCGCGCGAGCGGAAATCCTGACCGGCGAGGACGGACAGATAGTCAGTCCTCCCCGCGGCGCGAATCTTCTCGGTGATGCGCTGCCGCAGACTCGAGTCCGCTGTTTCGTGAAGAGTTGCCAGCAGTCGGCGATCGAAGTCGAGCGATTCGTAGCGCTCCCACTGTTCGGTCAGGAAGAGAAACAAAGCGCGCCGCGCCGGGTCGCGCGGCAGATAGCCCGCTTCGAGGGCCGCTCGTTTGGCTCCTTCGTTATCTTGCTCGAGAAAACGCTGGCAGACAGCATCGCGCGCCGCCGGGTCCATCAGTTCGCGCAAGAGCGACTTCGCCTCGCTTGCCAGCGCTTCATCACGATCCTTGCAGGCAAGAAAGAGCGTTGCCACTCCTTCGGCGTCAATGTTTCGCAGCAACTCGCGCCGTCCGCGCAGCAGAGCGGTCCATAGCCGCGGTGGACCGGAAGAAGCGATGTACCGGCCATCGCGAATGAACTGTTCGAGCAACGGCCGCCGCGTGTCTGTCCACATCGTACACAGGACGTCGATCATGGCGGGATCGGTCAAGTGCGCCGCGACAGTCCGCGCTCGCTGGTTGATGTCCGCGTCGGCATCCTCACAGGCGGCGAGAAGAGGCACCACCGCTCCAGCGCCCAATTCTTGGATCACCTCGCTCTGTCCGGTCTTCAGTGCCGTCAGCAGACGCGCCTCGAGCGGACCGCCGGCCACCCAGCGGCGCGCGAGGATCAGCTTCTCGAGTTCGGGATGCCGGCTGGAGGCCCAGTGGACGCAGATAAGATTGATGGCGGTCTGGGGTGGGGCGAACTGTTCGAGGGCGAGCCGGGCGGCTTCTCTTGTGCGCGGCTGGGTGCTGTCCTCGATCAGGGCGAGCGTCAGAATGGTGATGCCGGCGTTTTCGCTGCCGCGCATGAGGTTGCGCGCGGCCCAGCGGCTGAGCCAGCCGCCGACCAGGGGCAAACGATTGTAGAGCAGCCGGCGCCGCAACCCGAGAGAAGCCATGTCAAGCGAGCCGGCGCAGGACGAGATGAATCTTGCCGTCCTTCGCCGTCTCCTCGCTGACCAGATCGAACCCTTGCTCGGCGAGCTTCACCTTGGCGACATGATAGGCGTAGCGCTGGCTCAGCTTCGCGAGCCAGCGTTCGGAGTAGCGATGGCGATCGTAGCCGGAGACGATGGCCTCGAAAGCGCCGTCGTCCTGGCGCTTGAAGCCGATGTCGTTGCTGGCGCTGCCGACGAACTTGCGGCGAACGATGACCTCGGCGGTCTGCTTGCGAACATCGCCCTGGTAGCCGTACAGGTTCTGGGCCGTCTCGTGGACCTCGACTTCCTTGAAGCCCACGTCCGCCAGCGCCTTCGTCAGGCCGGCGACGTCGTTAATGCGTGTCTTGAGCCGAGTAAAGTGTGACATGTATGTTCTCTCTTACCGCTTGCGGCTTTGCAATCGGCTGCAAAGCCGCAAGCGGCTCCGCCTCAGAAGGGAATCTCCTCACCATTGCCGCTGCCAGGGCCAAAGCTGCCCTTGGCGCCAAAGCCGACCGACCGTTGCGGCCGCGTCGATAGCTCGGCCCGATTGATGTCGAACTGCTTCAGCGCCCAGTCCCAGTCCCAGGAACTGCTGTCCATGAAGTGCATCACCAGGAGGTTTTTCAACTCCTCGACCTCCGCGAAGCTGTAGCCCTCTGTCGTGCTGACCGCTCGCTCGACGCTGATCGACTTGAGGATGTCGTTGTGCCAGCGCTGGATCAACTCGCGCCGCAGCGGCCGATCCGGCGGCTTGAAGTGCAGCACGACGTCAATCCGTCCCGGCCGCTTGAAAGCCCGATCGATCAGGTCGAGCGCGCAGTTCGTCGTGAACACAAAGACGATGCCCTCGTGTACGGCAATGCCATCGAGCGCGCTGAGGAAGACAGCCTGGTCCTCGGTCTCGTGGACTGTCTCGCGGTCGCGCAGAGCAAGGTCCATGTCGTCGAAGAAGACGATGCCGCGCCGGTCAACGCTGAACAGTTCCTGAATGTGATCGTGGGCGCGTGCCTGCCGATAGTTGTCGGGCGTGACCAGGCGATACTCCCAGCGCCGCTGCCGGCACGCCTCCCAGATCCAGCGGCAGGCCATCGTCTTGCCGTTGCCGGGGGCGCCGGTCAGCAGCACGCCGCGCTTGGCGCGGCCGCCGTAAGCCTTGATGCGATCGACGTTGGTGCCTACGAGGTAGCCGATCGTATTCTTCCAAAGCTGATCGACCTGGTCTTGCGGCAGCACCGGCGGAATACTCGGCGGCTCGCTGTCGCGCCGGCAGCGCAGAGCGATGCGATAGAGCCGGCGATAGTCCTTGCGATCGACGGCGATGAAATCGAGTCCCCAGACGTTGGGGCGATCCTCGTAGTGGAAGCGAACGCGAACGAAGCGGATCTCCTCGACCTCATAGGTGCGCAGGCCAAGTTGGAAGCCGGGCGCGAAACGGCGATTGTCCGGGTCCCAGTCGCGCACGAGAACGCCGTCGATGGGCAAGATCGGGCCCTTGCGCGACGCCTTGAACAGCGGCGTGCAGAACTCATCGAGGTCGATGGCCACGGGATCGGCGAACCCAGCCTCCCGGGCCACGACGTCCAGGAGGTAGCGATGGTCAGCGGCGAACTGCTGCAAGCGGCTGGTCATGTGAGTGGGGACACTCGTGTTCGGGTTGAGGTTCATCGGCTGCGCCCCGGAGCGAACGAATACCAACCATCATTGTACAGCCCGTCGCGGTGTTCGGAAGAGGGCATCTCAGGTGGGCGAAGGGGAGCCGGGAGCGTGAGCGACCGGAGAAAGACTCCAGTTGCTTACGACTCAGACTGGCTCGATAACATCCGCGACCTGAGAAAGACTCCAGTCGCTTACGCTCCTGGCTCGCCACGCTGAAGATGTCGCGGAGGGCGTCCATACTTGCGTTCACAGCCAAGAGACCTGGACTCGAAACGGTGCCACGAACTGATAGGACAGTTCAGGAGAGGCGGAATATCGGTTCCTGAATCTTCCTCGACGCCCTGCGGCAGGAGAAGAATGCCATGCCGGTACACGATTGGACACGGGTGGACGCGGGGACTTTCCATGCCTTCCACACGCGCTGGATCAGCGAGATCATGGGGGCGCTCAATGCGGGACTGTTGCCGAAGGGCTACTACGCCCTCGCCGAGCAGGTCGCCACACGGATGCAAACCGACGTCCTGACTCTGCAGAGTCCCCTTCCCGGCGACCTGTCCCCGACTGCTCCACTCAACGGGGGAGTAGCCGTCAGCCAGGCGCCTCCTCATGCGCGCCTCAGCGTCCGGCCGGACCCGAAGCGCAAACCGCGCCGCCACACGCCCCGAGGCCGGCACCTGGTCGTGCGCCACATCTCCGGACATCAGGTCGTGGCACTGATCGAAATCGTCTCCCCGTCGAATAAGGACCGCAAGGTACACGTCCGCGAACTGGCGGAGAAGGTTGTTCGCAGTTTGGAGGCGGGCGTTCACGTTCTCATGCTCGACCTTTTTCCGCCTGGGCGGCACGATCCGCACGGACTGCATGGTGCTGTCTGGAGCTACTTCGACACCACGCCCTACGAGCCGCCCTTGGATGGCCCGTTGACACTTGTCTCATATGCGTGGGACGGCACGGAGCCGGAAGCCTTTATCGAGCCTGTCCGGCTGGCGCAGCCGCTGATTGATATGTCGCTGTTCCTCACCGCGACCCGTTACGTCAATGTGCCGTTGGAGACGACGTATCTGAGTGCCTATCGTGGGATGCCGGAGTTCTGGCGCGAGGTCCTCGAAAAGGTCCCGCCGGAAGCCGAGGACCAGCCGAGTTCGTGAACGCATTCGGTTATTCGACCTCGACCGAGCCAATCGCGCCGTTCTTCTTCAAGTCCTTGCTGAACTGGATCGTCACCTTCAACCGGAGGTCCTCCATGCCCTGCACCGTCGCCCTGGGAGGCGTGCTGTAGCCCGACCCCGGGTCCGTCACGACGATCCGCTTGACCTTGCCGTCCTCCACGACCGCGTGCGCCTTCGCGGGGGTCGTCTTCCACAGTTCTCCTCGCTGCGGTTGATAGCGGTAGTAGTCGGATACTTCATCGAGCCGATCGTTGGTGACTCCGTGGGGACCCAGCACTTTCATCAGGGCGGCCTTGTTGCGCCGCGCCTCCTCGCGCGACGGCTTGCCGCCGCGAGCCGGCGTGACGCCGCTGAAAGCCTCGCGGAAGACCTCGGGCTTCACTCCGAGCGCTGCCGCCACCAGGACGACCGGCCTGCCCCCGTCCTTCGAGTCGGTCCCGTGGCCGCCGGAGAAGGTCACGGGGACCTCCGTATTGGCGGCACCGGCTGTCCCACCGAGTATGCTGGCCACACTGACGGCAAGCGCCAGGACCAACGAGCCGATCGACACAACTCCGGCTGCTATTTTCGACGAATTCATGATTGGCCATTCCCGTATCAGGATCCAGGGATGTTCAGCGCTCTGCACAGGAACATAATATTGAAGTGGACCCGAAGTTCAGAAGGACCAACCGAATGGCGAGCGGGACCTCCGCTGGAACCGGGCCATCGCGCCACACGCTCTTGGTTAGCCGCGACGCTGAGTCTTCGGAGCGGAGCGTGTGGCGCGATGACGCAGGACGCGCTCCGCTCGAAGACTCCGCGTCGCGGCTAACCGGGAAAAGTGCCTTTCCTTGCCATGCGGAGGATAATCTGCCGTGATGACGCTCGACGCTTTTCTGCAAACGATCGTTGAGGATCCCCAAAGCGCGGGGACGACGTGGCTGGTGCTGGCCGACTGGCTTGAAGACCAGGGCGATCCGCGTGCCGAACTGGTCCGCCTTCTCCATCAGCCCGACTACCGCCGCGACTGGCCGGGCGAGCGGCGCGACGAACGAGTGCGCGAACTGCTGGCGTCCGGAGTGGGGTCTGTCGCTCCTACGCTCGTCAATTCGATCGGCATGAACCTTGTGCTGATCCCCAAGGGCGTTTTCATGATGGGTTCACCCGATGACGAAGGCGAAGACGACGAGCATCCGCGGCACGAGGTCGAGATCACGCGGCCGTTCTTCATGGGCAGTTATCAGCTAACCCAGGAAGAGTATCAGCGTGTCATGGGCAAGAACCCCAGTTACTTCTGCGCAACCGGCGGGGGCAAGGACGGGGTCAAGAAGCTCGACACGAAGCATCTCCCGGTCGAGACGGTTTCCTGGGAGGAGGCGATGGCTTTCTGCGAGACACTGTCGAAGCTGCCGGAGGAAAAGAAGGCGGGGCGGGTGTATCGCTTGCCGACCGAGGCGGAATGGGAGTATTCTTGTCGAGGCGGGGTGGCTTCTTACTCCCCTTATCATTTCGGGGCCACTCTCTCTCCCAAACAGGCCAACTTTCATGACAGCAAGCTGAGCCGACCCTGTCCTGTCGGCAGCTACCCTGCCAATGGCTTCGGCCTGTTCGACATGCACGGCAACATCTGGGAGTGGTGTCTCGATTGGTACGACGATAGCTACTCCCAGGAGGATGCGAAAAGAGACTCGCAAGGTCCGGAAAGCGGAGAATGTCGTGTGCTGCGCGGCGGCTCGTGGGGCAGCCTCGGGTACTACTGCCGCGCCGCCGACCGCAACGGGTTCGCCCCCGGTGACCGCCACTACTACTTCGGCTTCCGTGTCTGTTGCCTCCTGGACTTGTAACCCTTTGCCCTTTTACACTTTTACCATTTTTTCTTCTTCTCCCGAGCGAAGCGAGGGGCCGCGCAACAGCGCACCCGCAAAATCCACACAATCGGCAGAATCCACCCTCACCGATTCGCGTAGGCAGACACCCTCCGGACTCAGAAGTAGAATCAGCCGCATGAACACCATCTGCATTCGCGGCGGCCGGGTCATCGATCCCGCGCAACAACTCGATCAAATTGCCGATCTGTGGATCAGCGATGGCCGCATTCTCGGCATCGGGCCGCAATCCCGTGTCGCCGATACCACCATTGACGCGAAGGATCGCATTGTCTGTCCCGGTCTGATCGACATGCACGTTCATCTGCGCGAACCGGGCCGCGAGGATGACGAGACCGTCGAGACCGGCACCGCCGCAGCCATCGCGGGCGGCATTACCAGTGTCGCCTGCATGCCCAACACCGAGCCGCCCATCGACAATGCGGGAATCGCTGACCTCATCCGCGCGCAGGCGAAAAAAGCGGGCAACGCCAACGTCTTTCCCATCGGCACCATCACACGCGGCCGGGATGGCAAGGAGCTGTCCGACATCCTGCTCGAAGCCGGGGCGGTCGGCTTCACCGATGACGGCTCTCCCGTCGTCCACTCCGGCGTGATGCGCGCGGCGATGGAACGCTGCCGTGCGAGCGACCGCGTCATCCTCAGCCACAGCGAAGACCTTGGCCTGACGCCGAATGCCGTCATGAGCGAGGGCGACGTCAGCCGGGCGCTCGGCGTTGCCGGCTATCCCGGCGCGGCGGAGGAGATTTGCATCTATCGCGAGATCGCCGTGGCGAAGCTGACCGGCTGCCGGCTGCACATCCTGCACGTCTCCACGGCCGAGGGCGTCGATCTCATTCGGCGCGGCAAGAAACAGGGCGTGCGCGTCACCGGCGAGGCGTGTCCGCATCACTGCCTGTTGACCGATGAACACCTGCGGGGCCGCGATCCCAACTTCAAGATGTCGCCGCCTCTGCGAACCAAGGCCGACGCCGATGCCATCCTGGAGGGACTGCGCGACGGTACTCTCGACGTGCTGGCCACCGATCACGCGCCGCACGCGCCGCACAAGAAAGCCCTCGGCATGGAGCAGGCGCCCAACGGCATCCTCGGCCTGGAGACGTTCTTGCCGCTGTGCATCAAGGGACTCATCGAGCCGGGCATTCTGACGTGGCCGGAACTGATCGCGAAGATGACGCTCAACCCGGCTCGCGTTCTCGGCATCGATCGCGGCACGCTGTCGCCGGGCGCTGTCGCCGATGTGACGATCATTGACCCGGACGCTGAATGGACCATCGATCCGGAGCGCTCGCGCTCGAAGAGTCGCAATACGCCGTTCGGCGGCTGGAAAGTGCGCGGACGAGCCGAGATCGTCCTTGTCGGCGGGGTGGTGAAATTCCAGGCAGGCTGATGCCGGCAAGCAAATTCCGAGAGACAATTGCAAATTGCAAATTGCAAAGTGCAAAGTGCAAATTGAAGAGGAGAGGAGTCTCAGGGCAACGCTCGCCTTCCTCGATTTTCTTCTCAATTTGCAATTTGCAATTTGCACTTTGCACTTTGCACTTTGCAATTGTCTCTCTCTTACGACGGGCCAATCGTGCCGCACATGAAAGCCCTCGGCCGAGATCGTCCTTGTCGGCGGGGTGGTGAAATTCCAGGCAAGCTGATGCCGGGAAGCAAATCCCGAGAGACAATTGCAAATTGCAAAATGCAAAGTGCAAATTGCAAATTGAGAAGAAAATCGAGGAAGGCGAGTGGTTGCCCTGAGACTCCTCACCTCTTTAATTTGCACTTTGCACTTTGCAATTTGCAATTTGCAATTGTCTCTCGCTCTTACGAAGGGCCAATTGTCTTGTCCAACTCGTGCAGCGGTCCAATCCGGGTCAAGCGCGGCCAGCGCAGCGCCACCAGCAAAACGACAAGACCGGTGCCGATGCCGCCGCCGACCACCGAGGCGACTGGCCCAAACCACTCCGCCGTCATGCCCGACTCGAAAGCGCCCAGTTCATTCGAGGAACTGATGAAGACCGAATTGACGGCGGCGACCCGGCCGCGCATCTCGTCCGGCGTCAGCACCTGCATCAGCGTTCCTCGCACCACGACGCTGATGTTGTCCAGCGCGCCGGTCAAGCCCAGGAAGAGGAACGACAGAACCGGATCGCGCGACAGGCCGAAACCGACTGTCGCCGCGCCGAAGCCGGCTACCGACAGCACCAGGGCCAGGCCGGGCCGGCGCAGCGGCGGACGATGAGCCAGCACCAGGGCGATCAGGACAGCGCCAATCGCGGGCGAGGCACGCAGGAAGCCGTAGCCTACCGGGCCAATCTCAAGGATCGTCTTGGCGAAGATCGGCAATAGCGCCGTCGCTCCTCCCAGCAGTACGGCGAACAGATCGAGCGTGATGGCCGCAAGGAGCAGTTCGGTGCGGAAGACAAACTGAATGCCGGCCAGAAGAGAGGCAAGCGAGCGATTGCCACGCGGCCGATCGCTGCCGCGCGGCTGGATCGGCATCACCAGGACGACACACGCCAGGGAACAGGCGGCAGCCAGCCAGTAGACGCCGGCAGCCCGGTCGAGGACGGCGAGGACCGCGCCGCCAAGGGCTGGGCCTGTGACGTTGGCCACCTGAAAGCCGCTGCTGTTCCAGGCGACTGCGTTGGACAGCAACTCGATCGGGACAACTTGAGGGACGAGCGAGGACCGGGCCGGCATGCTGAAGGCGCGAGCGCATCCGGCCAGGATCAGACAGGCGAAGATAAGACCGATCGGCCCTTCCAGATGCGAGAGCAGAGCCAGACCCACGGAGGTCAGCGCCATGGTTGTCTGGGCGAGTTGAAAGATCCGTTTGCGGCTGTGGCGATCGGCGATCTGGCCGGCCGGCAAGGCGAGCAGCAATACGGGCAGGAACTGCGCCAGTCCGGCCCAGCCCAGCATGGCCGCCGAGCCGGTCCGCTCCACCAGTTCCCAGCCGATGGCGACAGCGACCATCTCGCTGCCGATGCTGGCCAGGACGCCTCCCGCCAGCAGACAGCGATAATCGCGCCCACGCAGGGCGGCATAGGGATCGTGAGCGCGTTGCATGGCCTCTCTTTCGCTCCGTTGCGGATGGTGTATGAGATCAGGCTGGCAAGTACCTCGCTACCCCCCCGGCATGAAAGTGAATCACCGAAGCTCTGTCGCCGCCGCCCGGCTTGTCCGGGCGGAGCGCTGTTTGGATACCAGAGGGTCGAGGTCCGTCTCCCTCCTCGCCGCCGCCCGGCTTGTCCGGGCGGAGCGCTGTTTG
>JBBSDR010000163.1:0-9134 GCA_038240465.1 Gemmatales bacterium | reverse complement strand
TCGAGATAGACCACCTTCTCGACCTGGCCGACGAGCGCGCCCGGATCGCTGGCGAGAAAGTGCTCCTCCTGGCCGATGCCCACCACGAGCGGGCTGCCCAGGCGAGCGCCGACGACGAGATCGGGGAAAAGAGGACAGATGACCGCCATTCCGTAGGTGCCTTTCAGCACGCCCAGGCTCTGGTTGATGGCGTCGAGGTAATCGTGGCTCGTCACGGCTTTCCAGTCGCCGTGGATGTCGTGGAGGTGCCGTAAATGAAGGGCGATCAGTTGCGCGATGACCTCGGTGTCCGTATCGCTCTGGAAGACGACGCCTTCGGTGGCGAGTTGGCGTTTCAAGGTCGCGTAGTTCTCGATGACGCCATTGTGAACGACCGCGATGAGACCATCGCTGCTCATGTGCGGATGAGCGTTGCCGTCGGTAGCCGGGCCATGCGTGGCCCAGCGCGTGTGGCTGATGCCGATGGAGCCGGGAGCAGGCTTGTCGCGCAGCAGGCGCGCGAGGTCCTGGATGCGGCCGGCGCGCTTGCGCAGATGCAGCTTCGAGCCGGTCAGCGTGACCACGCCCGCGCTGTCGTAACCGCGATATTCCAGGCGTCGAAGGCCCTCGACGAGAAGGCCCTCCGCTTCCTTGTGGCCGGCGTATCCGATGATGCCGCACATCGTGTTCGTTCCTCCATGAACGTGCCGATCTATTCACCGACGGCGATTCTTGCACATAATGACGGGGGGTAGTCTAACGGAGAAGCCGCGATTGCAACAACGCCGATCCGGCCCGGCAGGATAGGCAAGCTGCACGAACACGACGACACAAGCCCGGAGCGCAAGCGACGGGTCCTGTCCTGGAATTCTCGGTTGCGCTTCGGGCTGGCATGAAGAGGGCCTCGCAATGACCGATCCGATCGCCGTATTCAAGAGCGCCCTCGACCTTGCCGCCGGACAGGCGCGCCGCATCCTGACGAAGTATCCCGGCTATGTGCCGATGTATACCGTCGAGGGCAGGTGGGACCGCGAGAAGGACCGCTGGACGCACTGGAGCGAAGGCTTCTTTCCGGGCGTTCTCTGGCTGCTCTACAAGCACACGAAAGACAATCAGTGGCTGGAGCCGGCCCGCGAATTGAGCCATCGTCTCGAGCCTCGCCAGCACGACAAGACCGTCCACGATCTCGGCTTCCTCTTCTTCTCGACCTATCTGCGCGAGTATCGGCTGACGAGCGACGCGAAACTGCGCGACGTCCTGATTACCGCGGGACGGACGCTGGCGCTGCGGCGGCAGAAGGGCGGCTACCTCTGCTCGTTCGTCGGCCCCCAGTCGCTGTTCATCGACCTCATGATGAACGTCGGCCTCGTCCTGTGGGCGGCCCGTCACGCCGGCGACAGCAGCCTCTTCCAGATCGGTCTCGAACACAGCCGAACGACGGCGACCTATCTTGTGCGTTCCGACGGAAGCACTGCCCATGAGGGTATCTTCAGCCCGAAGGGGACTTTCTTGCGGCAATCGACGCAGCAGGGCTGGGGGCCGGAGAGTACCTGGTCGCGCGGCCTGGGCTGGGCCATTTACGGCTTTACGGCCGTGCATCGGCTGTCGGCGGGGACGGCGGGAGAGGAGTTCCTGCTGGTGGCGCGGCGCTGTGCCGAGTATTACCTGCGCAAGACGCCGGCGCCTTATGTGCCGTGGTGGGATTACGATTTGCCGGAGAAGGCGCCGCGCATGTGGGACAGTTCGGCGGCGGCGATCACGGCCAGTGGACTGCTCGATCTGTCCGAAGAAGTGAGCGATGCCGGCGACAAGGTCCGTTATCGGTCGGCGGCCTTTGCCATCCTCAAGACGCTCTGTACGGACAATTTCCTGCCGCGCAAGAAGCCGAAGTGGGAGGGCATTTTGATGAACGGCGTCTATCACTTCCCGAAGGCCCTCGGCGTCGATGAGTCGAACGCCTGGGGCGATCACTTCTTCGTCGAGGCGCTGGTCAAGGCGGTGGCGGGTAACTCGGATGCGGGATGGTAAGTCCCAGCCCCGAGCGCAAGCGAGCGGTTCTTCATCTGAACCCCTCGCTTGCGCTCGGGGCTGGTCAGAGTGCAAGAGAGAAGTTCCATGAAAATCGCCGTTCTCAGTGACACGCACAGCCGTTATCAGACGGTGGAGAAGGCCCTCGACATCCTGCGCGAGCGTCAGGTGACGCACGTCATTCACTGCGGCGATATCGACGACGCGGACACCATCTGGCTGTTCCACGGCCTGACGGTCCATTTCGTGCTGGGCAATTGCGACGTGGAGCGCCTCGCTTTGCAGCAGGCCATTCATGGCATCGGTGAGACGCTGTATCGTCCATTCGGACAACTCGAAATCGAGGGCGTGAAGATCGCCTTTCTGCACGGAGACGATGAGCGTTTGCTGAAGGAAGTTGAGGAGAGTGGCCGTTTCGATTTCCTCTTCCACGGCCACACTCATCGCGCCGCGGAGCATCGCACCGGGCCGACGCGCGTCATCAATCCCGGCGCGCTGCATCGTGCCAATCCGAAGACGTTCCTGCTCCTCGACCGTCCCTCCGGCGAAACGGAAACGGTTATCGTCGAATGATGGCTCAGGGTGCCCCGATGACCTCGTTGCCGTTGCGGGTGATCATTGCCTTCAGCGTCTTCTCGTCGGTCGTGTCGGGAATCCACCGAACGGAGCCATCGCCAAAAGCAGCGAAGAAGCCGCCTGGAAACAGGCCCTTGATCTTCGGCAACGGCTTGTCGGGATCGAACGCGATCTCCTGATCGCTGCTCCAGGGGACGGTATCCGACGTCTCGATGATGAAGATGGTCTGGGAGACTCCATCCGGGAAGTCAACCGGATATCGGATCTTGACGCCCTTCTCGAACGCCGCTCCCTTGCCGACGAAGACGCGATAAGGCGTATGCGTCGGGTCCTTGACGAGAGAGCCGGCCGCGAAAGCCTGGGGACGAGCGGAGAGCAAACTGCTGTTCCTGGCCGCCTCTCTCGGATTCTTGCCTGACACGGAACTGTTATAGAGCGGAGACTGCTCGATGTTGCGCAGAATGGCCAGACGCCAGCCGATGCTCTCTGGTCTATCCGTGTCGCCGTACTCGGCGGGAGGCATCCGGCCGTTATTTTCGTCGGCGGTCTTGATCAGTCCCTGAACGAGTTGTCTCAGGTCGTTCTGGACCGTGGCGCGGTCCCTGGCATTGCGCACCTTGTCCGCGCTGCATCCTGCCGATCCCAGACCCTGCAGCAGAACGGCGGCGAGAACGGCCGCGCGCCGGACATGAGGATGAATCGCTTTCATGGATGTCCTGCTTTCTTGAGAGAACATTCAGTGAGATTGATGGGGCGACGGATCGAGCCGCAAGCCAGCGACGCCCCATTGCCCCCAGGTGAACTGTGGATTTTCCAGGGCTGCCTTGGCGGTGAGGGTGACGACGTCGCAGTTGCTCGGGTTGTGGATGCGCTCGAATTCCTCGACCGACAGGTGCATGAAGCGCATGACGAAACAGCGCAGCGCCAGGCCATGCGTCACGATCAGGACGTGTTCGATGTTCTTGCGCTGCACCTGGCGCATCATGCCTTCGAGGAAACCGGAGGTGCGGTCGTAGCAGTCGGCCGGACTCTCGCCGCCGGAGTAGCGGTAGTAGAACCAGCCGTGGCGCTCGCGCATCTCCTGCTGCAACTTGATGTCGCCGTAGCCGTGATCGACCTCGCGCAGGCGCGGGTCCTCATAGACTTTTCGCATCTTGCCCGGCTCGATCGGCAACCCGGCTCCTTCGAGCAGGCCATGAAGGGTCTGGCGCGCGCGCAGATACGGCGAGGTGTAGACGAGGGCCGACGACAGGAACTCGGGGCCGATTTTCGATCCCGCGGTCCGCGCCTGTTCGATGCCGATGTCGGACAGCGGCACACGAAAATCGCCGCAAACGAGCGGATCGACCTCGCCGGTATTGGCCTTCGACAGACCGTGGCGAACGAGTTTGAGCAGCATGAAGGGCCTCTCCTCCTGAAGGAAACTCAGTGCAGTTGCCAGAGCCGGACGAGCCGATCGTCCTGTATGCCGATGGCGAGCAATCCGCCATCCGTGGTGAGCGAGAGTCCGGTCACATAATTCATCGGTTTCTCGAGTTGTCGAACGGGTTCGCCGGTTCGGACGTCGAGTACGCTGCAATCATTCATCTTGCCGACAATGAGGTACTTGCCGTCGGGTGAGAATTTCACGCAGGACATGCGATAGGGGTCGCGAATAGGCGGCCGCTTCAATTGCCGGTTTTCGAGGTCCCAGAGGAAGATGGCTCCGAGGGATTCGTCTTCCGCGGGAGGATCGTCAGGAGGGGTCTGGGTGACACACGCCAGCGTTCGCGTCTCAGGAAAGAAGGCCAAGCCGAAACCCAGGCCGGGGAGCCGGCCCGGCGGAAGCGTCTCTACCTTCTTGCTGCCCAGGTCCCACAGACGGACGGTCCTATCCCCGGACGCCGTGGCGAGGGTTTGCCCATCCGGCAGGAAGAGGATCGCATTGACGGCGGAATCGTGGCCCAGAAGCTCCTTGATTGGCTTTTCGGGTTCGCCGGCGGTGATGTCCCAGAGAGTGACCCGTCCCGTTCGATCGCCGACGGCCAACCTCTTGCTGTCTGCGGAGAATGTCAGGGCCAGGATGCCGCGCGATCCTCCTCTGAAAGAGAAACGCTGTTCCCAGGTCACGGCATCCCACAAGACCACCGTACCATACAAATCCCTGTTCAGGTCTCCGGCGCCGCTTGCGAAGTATTTCCCATCAGGAGAGAAAGCGATCGCCCCGACGGCAGGAGCTGGTTCTTGAGCGAGCCTGTTTGTCTCCATGCCTTCCGCGATGTCCCACAACAGAATCTGGCGGTCGATTTTTCCTCCTGTCGGCCAGTACGTTACCGCGAGGGTCTTGCGATTCGGAGAAAAAGCGACATGGTTGACAAAGGCAGGCTGCGGCAACTCCCGGATCATTCGCCACTTATCGGGCAACTTCACCTGGATGGTTATGGGCTTGTCATCGGATGGCGAGGACGGAGGGGGTCCGCTCTGAAGGAGTGCGAGGATAACTGCAATGCTCGCCCCAAGACCGGCACCGATCAGCCATCTACGCCGGTGCCGCCACCGTGAAGCGATTGGCGGAACAGTCTCCCGGACAGCAGTCTCTCCCACCGTTGCCGGGCCGGACGGGAAGCGAGTGCTGGGAGCATGAGCGAGCGTCGGCAAGACAGCAGGGGCGCAAGCCGTCTGAGGTCGACCCAGGCTCGCGTCCCATTTCGCCCACGGTTTCAGGGCTTCCACCACTTCCTGGGGCGTCTGATAGCGGTCTCCTGGTTGCTTCGACATGAGCCGGCGAACGATGTCCGCAACTTCGCGCGGCACTTCGGGACGCAATTGTCGAAGGGATACCGGTTCCTCCGACTGATGGCGGAGGACCTTCTCCATGACAGTCCCGCCGGGAAAGGGTACGGTGCCGGTCAACGAGAAGTAGAGGGTGCAGCCCAGGCTGTAGAGGTCGGAGCGGATGTCGGCGGTAAGCGAGTTGCGGGCCTGCTCCGGTGCGACAAAATCGGGCGTACCAAGGAAGGTCCCGGCCTCCGTCAGTGCCGCGCCGCTGCTGGACGGTTGCCCCAGACGCGCCAATCCCAGGTCGAGGACCTTGAGACCGCCGGCCGTTACCAGCAGGTTTCCGGGCTTGATGTCGCGATGGACCAGGCCATGTTCCATCGCGTGTTGCAGTCCCAGGGCCGCTTGCTCGGCGCAGGCGCAGGCCATCGCGACCGGAAGTGGGCCCCGCTCGCGCACCAGGCTCGCGAGGTTTGTCCCTTCACAGAACTCCATCACCAGGTAGAGGCAATCCCCCACCTGTTCCGCGTCGTGAGCCGTGACAATGTGCGGATGCGACAGCCGGGCCAGCAACTCCACTTCGCGCAAGAATCGAAGCCGGGCCTCCGGGTAGGCGAGCAGTTCATTGCGGATCAGTTTCAGAGCGACTGTTCGACGCATCAACAGGTGGCGGGCGGCGAAAACCGCGCCCATCCCTCCTTCGCCGATCTTATCGAGCAAGACGTACCCGCCCAGCCGCAGGGCCTGGCCCCGGCCGAGAATCAACTGATTCGCTTGATAGGGAGTGAGCCAGCCTGACTTCACGAAGGAGCGAGCCAGGCCGGCGGCATCCGTGGCGGAACCGGACGGATCGGTTGCAGCTTGACGCCAGTTCACATCGTCGCGCAACTGCAACCGATCGAGTTGATCGAGCAATTCGGCGGCAGAGGGAGTTGACGTGGAAACAGCCATGAGCGTTACCAGACCATTTGAGAATCGATCGTCCTTCGCTGCTCATTTTTTCGCCGGCACGACGACAAGCGTCAAGGGACGTGCCGGCAACGTCACCAGCGTCGGCGTCTTCGTCGTCTTCGCATCCTTGCTGAATGGCACCTGCGCCTGACCCGTGACCGCCAGGGTGTATTCCCCGGGACGCGAACCGGCCTGGACATCGAACATCAGCGTCGCTTCGTCCTTGCCCTCGCCGATCTCGGGAGCGGTCAAGCGAATGTTACCCGGAAACGCGATCGGCTGCACGCTCACCTTGCTCTTGAACTCCGGCCAGCGACGATTCAATTTCAGCTTCACTTCCGCCTTCTTGCCCGCCTCCACCTCGATGCGTTCCGGCACAAAGGCGAGGGAGTAAGGAGCCGTGTCGCGTACCGCCAGGGCCAGCTCGCGCGTTGGCCGGCTGGAGCCGACGTTCGCCTCGCTCCAGACGCGCGTGTAAGGCCGCACTTCACGGCGGATCGACTTCTCGCCGATCTTCGCGGTCGCGAACAGCTTCGCCGTCCCCGTCCAGTCCGCCGCCGACTCGCCGGCTTCAAAGACGATTGCTCCATGCGTGTTGCCGACAATCGTTGTCGGCTTCAGATGCACACCGGACGGCAGTCCCTCGGCGGTGAGGGTGATCGGGCCGCTGAAACCGCCGCTGTAGTGGATAATCGCGTCCAGATAGGCTGCGCCGCCGCGGCGAATGGTCAGTCCCGCGGGTCCGGGGTTCTGACTATGAATCACGGCGGCGAAGAAGTCGGGTTCGGCCTTGCGGATCGACAGGACGTACTGGTAGCGCGCGCCGCCGCGCTGATAGCGATCCTGCACGAGGACGCGATAAGTGGTCTTGGCCGTGAGGTTCTGCTGGCCGTGGGGGTCGCGCAGATGGCCGTCGAAGGCGTTCGTGCGCTGGCCGTAATCGTCGAGTTCGGCGAGGCGATTGCCCTTGGCGTCGGTGATGACGAGATAGGGATCGGCCCGGCCGGCAATGCGCTCGCTGAAGACCTCGAAGGTGTACGACCCGGCCTCCGTTACCTCAAACTCATACCAGTCGGCGTCGCGTGGCTTGTCGAAGCGGCCGCTGACGACGGCGGGCAGGGTGATCTTCTGCGCCTTGTCGGGCGTGTCGTTTGGCTCCTGCTCCAGTGACACAGGGATGTCACTGACGAGGACCGGAACGGCATCGCCGCCGGGGGTTGAAGGATGCCGCACCTGGAACCCGCGCAGGGTGCAGGTCGCGGCGGTCGGCAGGACGCTGTGATCGGTGGGATGATCGAGGAAGCGAAACGCGCCGAGCGTCAGCACGTCGAGCGGCGCGGTGACGTCGAAACGCTCCTCGTCGAGCGGCAAATCGAACAGCGTCCACGTCGATGGCTTCGATTTGCCGCCCAGGTTGCGGCCGAAGAAGGACAGAGCCGCCGGCTTCCCGGCCTGGATGGCGCGAGGAAAGACGTTTTCGAGCTGGGGCAGATCGCCGATCATCAGGCGATAAGGCAGGCCGCCGCGATAGGTGAGATCGTGAACGGTGACGAGATAGTCGCCGTCCGCAGGGGCGACGAAATCGAGGAAGGGATCGCGGCCATGATAGTCGCCGTTGGCGCCGAGCGGTTTACCGTCCGCGGTCGTGAGGATCAGGTTGGCGTCCATCGCCGAGTCGAGTTTCGTCGCCTGACAGGTCAGCGTGATGCGCTGGCCTTTCTTCGCCGCAAAGCGATAAACGTCATCGCGATTGCCGTCGGACTGCCCGTTGATGGCGACATTGACCGTCACCTTCTGGGCGGTCGCCGCGTCATCGTTCGGTTCCTTCTCGGCGACGTCGGTCAGGCCATGCGTGACAGCGAACAGGCGCGGATTGCTGACGCCGAAGCGGCCGACGAGACGGACGTCATAGGTCCCCGCCGGCACATCGGCCGCGATGGCGATCTTGAAGCGGCGATCCTGGACGAAGGTCGCCTTGAGGCCGGGATGATCGAAGAGGAGCGTCCTGACTTCCTCGATATCCCCTCCCTGAATCTCGACTTCCGTGGTGGCCCCAGCCGCACCGCCCAGCGGGAAGAGGCGATCGAAGCGAACGGACGGTAAATCAGCGCGCGCGGAGGATGCGGCGAGGAGGAGCAGGAGGAGAACGAACCGCTTCATGAGCAGACCTTCCTGGGAAGGAACGAGGCGCGGACTCTTCGCAGCAATTGTAGCGAGGGCAAAGGGGGTGGACGTGAAGATCGGCTGCGCGATAGGGGGAGAGAACTTGACTCGATTGAACGCTGCTATCCGATTCTCCTCGCCCCGTAGCCTCATTCTGGCGAGTCTTTCCAGTTATTTGGCTAAAGTAGGCGGTCGTGGCAAAACGTGAAGAGTTGGGGATTCGTGCGTCGTCCCCATCGTGATGCGGATCGGCTCACGTTCCGTCCATCGCTTCGGCGGACGGGAACGGGGGAACGTCTCATGATCACCCGCACGGTGCGGCGAGGTGAAGCGCGTATAAGGAGGACCCCATGACAGTCGCGATCGTCTTCCGATGCACCCTTGATGATTCAATGGCTCAGGCCAGGCTTTTCCGCACTCTTGACGCGGAAAATTCCAGCGAATCCTGAACCGGGGAAGACAAAGGGGCGTTCCTCAGCGTTCAATTCGCTGAGGGACACCCTGTTCTTGCTGACGGAGAGAGGTCAGTTCAACTCGCGCAGCGGCGGGGCCTGGTCTTCCACCAGGAATTGCGGACGGCCGTTGAGGTCCTGGATCGTCGTGGCGTTCGTGTCGATGCCGAGGTTGCGGTACAGCGTTGCGTACAGTTCGCCGAAAGTAACCGGCCGGGACACCGCGTC
>JBBSDR010000162.1:0-9160 GCA_038240465.1 Gemmatales bacterium | reverse complement strand
TCGGGCGGCACCACCTTGAAGTTCTTGAACGCCTTCTGGCCCCAGCGAAGGAAGCCGTAGCGCTCGCGATTCCGCTCGAATTCCAGGTCGGCGTTGCGGCGAAAGGAAAGACCATTGCCAAAGTCATCGACCTGCACCGAATGATCGATGACCAGTTCGGCCGGGCAGAGCGGATTGATACGCGCGGGATCGCCGCCGAGGTTGCGCATGGCGTCGCGCATGGCGGCGAGATCGACGATGGCCGGGACGCCGGTGAAGTCCTGCAAGAGCACGCGCGCGGGAGTGAAGGCGATTTCCTTCGCTGGCTCAGCCTTGGGGTCCCAGCCGGCGAGAGCAGCAATGTCGTCGGGCCGGACACTCAGGCCGTTCTCGGTCCGCAGCAAGTTTTCGAGGAGGACCTTGAGCGAGAAGGGCAGACGGGCTGCTTTGGGAAACTGCCGCTGGAGAGCGTCGAGGCGGTGAATTGTGTAGCCGCGCTCGGCGACGTGGAGAACGGCCTTGCTGCCGAACGAGTTGCTCATTATCCGATGCCCTCATGGTTCCGCTGCTCGCTGGCGTTTCGTGCTGGTGTCGAGAGCGCGAAACGCGAGCGAGAAGACTGATAAGGGTATTGTCGGATTGAAGGGAGGTTAAGGCAACGCGAGGGTCGACGAGCGGAAGAAAAGAAAATGGGCCGCCGGCAATCCCCTCACTGCCGGCAGCCCCAGGTGTCCTCTCCTTCTCCCCAAAGCAGAGGACACAGGTAAAGTAGGTCACGCTGCTCGGGAATGCAAATTCAGAGGGCCAAATCTCACTTCTTGTCTGGTTCGCCCTTGCGGAGTTTCTCGAAGTAGCCTCGCGTCAGGTCGGCGTCGGCGCGCGGGACGCGCTGGCGCTGCAGCGCCTCGGCTGCCTCACGGCCCGCACCCTCGATCAATGGCCGCACGTCCTCATCCTTGCGTGCCTCCTTCAATCCCTGGCCCGGCACAAAGCGAAAACCGCTGATGCCGCCTTCCGCTCGTTCACCGACCGACCTGGTATCGACGCCGTTGATGTCCTCTTGCGGCTTCTCCGGACGCTTGCCGGACGCGGGATTCGATCCCTGGCCCATACCGCGTCCCAAACGTTCCTTCAGAACTTGCAGCTGCGCCAGCGCCTTGCCCGTCGGCTGCCGGCCATCGCCCTTGCCGGCCTTGCCGAGCTTCTGGGCCGCCTGTTGGAGTTTCTTTGCCGCTTTTTCCTTGTCGCCGTCTTTCAATGCCTTGAGCATCTCTTCGAGGTCGGTCGCCGCTGCTGCCAACTCCTCGGCTTCCTTCTTCTCCTCTTCCGACATCTCGCGCATGTCTTCCAGGTCCTGCTCGTCCACTTCTTCGCCTTCCTGGCCGTCTTTCCTGTTCTTCTGCTCTTTCTTCTCTCTGTTCTTGTCGAGGTCGCGGGCCTTGTTCTTCTTGACGTCGGCGATGCGGTCGAGCTTTTCGCGCAAGTCCTCCATGTCCCGGTCCATTTCCTTGCGCTGCTCGGCTGACAACTTGTCGTCCTCCAGTTCCCGGCTGAGACGTTGCAGTTCGTTGGCTGCCTTGCGGAAGTCGCCCTCGTTCATCGCCTTCTCGTGCGGCGGCGGCGTCTCCTTCCTGGGCCGCTTGCGCAGCCGATCGGCCTCCTCGGTTTGCTGCTTCAGCGCCTCGGCGCGATCCGCCTGTCCCTTGTCCTGGCGGCGCATCTTCTCTTCGAGGGTGGACAGGTCCTTGAACAGGTCCTTGGCCTCTTCGTTGGTCTTCGGCTCCTTCTGGGCCAGCCGCTCCATCTCCTCGGAGAACTTGTCGAGGGCCTCCCCCTTGGGCAGCTTCTCCACCTTCTGCGGCTCCTTCGTCTGTTTGGCCAGTTCTTTCAGTCCCTTCTGCACTTCGTCGAGATCCGCCTTCAGGGCCGGGTTGACAGGGCCGTTCCCGGCTGACGCCTTGTTCGGCGTGCGGTCGCAGAAAAAGATGGCGAGCAGACAAACGACGAAGCCCAGCGGCAGCAGCGCGGCGCGAGACGAAGGCTTCAGCGGATAGGCCGGCGCGATTGACAGTTTCTTGAGGCAGCGTTCGGTGTCCGCGGCGAGCGCCTGTCCGGCCGGCGAAGTTGCTTGCTCCGGCGAGAGGGTCAAGCTGGTCGAGATGCGCTCGTGCAGCTTGAACGTCCGGTCGATCGACAGGGCAGCGGCGAGCGGTGAGGGACGCCGCAGCCAGGCGAGGACAGCCGCAAGCAGCGCAGCGAAAACGATGGTGCCGCCGAGCCAGGCGAGCCGCGTCAGGAACAGCGGACTGTCGATGGACCAGGGTGAGGTGCGAAGGCGTCCGTTGGCGATCAGCAGAATAGTCATCGCCAGCAGCAGCAGGGCCGACGAGCCGAGGACGACGAGCCGGCTGCCGAAGTGCTGGAGGAACAGTCGCTGGCGAACGCGCGCGACCAGACGAGAGAGCGGAACAGACATGAGCGGACCTTTCCCACTGGCGAGCGGGGCGTGTAACCGCCCCGGTTTAGTCTTCACCGGGGCGTGTAAACGCCCCGCTCGCCGGGCGAATGTGTCACTGTCCCGGCGTCACCACGAGGGCGCCCTTCTCGGACAGGTAGACGAGGTTCCCGGTGGATTCGTCCTTGTAGACCTCGGCGCCGAAACTCTGCGTCTTTTCGTTGAAATTCGGTTCGTCGGCCTTGCGAACCTTGAAGGATCGGCCATAGAGCCATTTCGGTTCCTTGCTGCTCGCGGGCTTGGTGACGGCGCCCGCCGGCACCACTGCGATCGCGCCCGACTCACAGACGTAGACCAGCGTGTTGGCGTTCTCGTCCTTGTACACCTCGACGCCAAACGCCTTGGTGTCCTTGGTGAACGTCTTCTCGTTGGCCGTGCGTACCTTGACCTCGAAAGCATGATACCACACCGGCGTCTTCACTTCGGCCGGCTTGGTCGCGCCAGTGGCCGAGACGAGGGCGATGGTGCCGGCGTCGGTAATATAGAAGAGCTGATTGGTGTTCTCGTCCTTGTAGACCTCGAGGCTGACCTGTTTCGTCGTGGGGCCGAACTCCTTCTCGCCGGCCTTGCGGACCTTCACTTCCAACCCGTGGAACCACGCCGGGTTCTCGACCTTTTGGGGGGCCTTCACGCCGGCCGCGGTCGTCGTCGCCAGCCAGCCGCTCTGGCAGATGTAGACGAGGTTGTCCGTGTTGGGATCGTGGAAGACCTCGGTCGAATACTTCTTGGCCTTCTCGAACGAGCTTTCGCCGACGGCACGGACCTTCACCTCGACGGCGTGGAACAGCAGCGGCGGCTTGACGTCCGGGCCGTCTTGCAGTTTGGCGCTGCTGGCGAGTCCGAGCGAGCCTTTTTCGTCGATGTAGACAAGTCGATTGAGGTCCTTGTCAAGGAACACCTCGGCACCGAACTTTGGCGTCGTGTCGGTGAAGGCGGTCTGGCCGACCTCACGCACCTGGAAGCTCAGACCGTACTTCCACGAGATGCCTTTTGTCTCCTGAGCCATGACGAATGAGCCGAGCGTACCCAGTAACGCCAGCAGGCCTGCAACCGTCCACCTCTTCATAGTGCTGTCGTCCTTCCTCAGATGGCGCGAATATAAATGCGCTGTCAGCAGCGCGAACCTCGATCAGGTATGACGAGCGTCTGCTGTCAGGCTAACGATCCCGGGGGAAGACGGAAAGGGGCAACCAGGCGAGCCGGGAGCGTGAGCGACCGGAGTGCGCGGCTTCACTCCGGTCGCTTACGCTCGCGGCTCGCCTGCAACTTGCCATTGACCGCGGGAGGACCCCTCGCTATATCCCTTCCGCTCCTGTCTCGACTCGATCGGTTTTCAAGGCTCAGCACTCTCAACGGAAACGTTGTGACGGCCGGAGGGGACCGCGTCGCCGATGCTCTCGGCCAGGACGCGGACCGTTCGACGTTTCCACGCCAACAACCGTCGAGACGGGCGCATGACAACGTCTGCCAGGGACGGAGTCGCTGGCGTCGTCTGCCCAGTTCACATCTTCGGGGCGGAACGGCGACAGCGGGGGACTCTCGAACAGGGGAACGGCAATGCACATTCCAGAAATCACATCCGGGCCATCAGGGACGCTCCGTCCGTGGAACGGGCATGGGGAAAGAAAGGAGGCACAGGTGGCGAGGGGAACGATCATCTCACGCAAGCGACATGACGGGATCACCATTCTAGCCGTCGTAACGCTGTTGAGCCTGGGTGTTGCGGCCCGCGCCCAACTGCCGGCGCTGCCGATGGGCGCGGACGGCAAGACCGATCCAGCGGCCGAGCCGCGCGAGGCCGAAGCCCGAGCAAAACTGAAGCAAGCCCGCGCCCTGCTCGTTCAGGGCGAGTTCGACTCCGCCGAGCGCATGGCCCGCGAGGCCGGCTTGATGGCCAACATCTTCACCAAGCGCGAGGACACGCCCGCTCGCGTTCTCGAGGACGTCAGCAAGGCGCGACTCGATCCGCATGCCCTGCTTGCCGGCAGCCGGACCGCCCTCAAGCGCAATGACCTCGACCGCGCCGAGAAATTGGCCCAGGCCGCCGAACAGCACGCCTCCATGCTGACGTTCCCTCTCTGGAGCGACAGCCCGAGCAAGGTCAAGAAGGACATCCAGGCTGCCCGCGCCCGGGAAGCAAAGACCGCGAAACTCTCCGAGACGAAGCCCAGCGCCAAGGACAAGGACGAGAAGGAGAAACCCTCCGGCGGGTTCTTCGCTCCGGTCAAGAGCCTCTTCGGCAGCAGCAAAACCACGACGAAACCCGAGAAAACAACCACGACCACGGCCGACACCAAGAAGACGAACGCCACTGCTTCCGAGACCCAGGTGGGCTTCCACCAGACAGAGACGGTCAAGGAGACCGACAAGCCGGTCTCGAGCAGTTCAGACACCGAACAGGCCCGCCGCCTGCTCATCCAGGGACGTCAGGCCCTCACCAAGGGGCAACTCGACGCGGCGACCGGATTTGCCGAGCAGGCTCGCGCTCTCAAGCCGGCCCTGGCCTGGAACGAGGACAATCCCGAGCGCCTGCTTCGCGCCATCCAGGACATTCGCTCGCGCACCGTGGCCTCGAAGCCAGCCATGCCGGTGAAGACCGTGGCGCGGACCAGCGAACGCGAGAAGACAGCCGTCAACGATGAGGACGCCGCCCCCGCTCAAAGCCAGCAGGAGTGTTCGACCCTGCTGCGCGAAGGCCGCCAGCAGCTCAAGCAGGGCAAGTTCGACGAGGTGCGCATCATCCTGAAGCGCGTTCGTGGCTACCGCGAGGCGAAGTACGGTCTGTTCGACGATTCGCCCGACAAGCTCCAGAACGACCTGGCCAAGACGCGGGTCAAGAAGGACCGTGAGGCATCCGTCCACGTTCTGGCCGAGGCACGCACGGCTTACGACGAGGGCGAGTACGACAAGGCATCGAAGCTGGCGTTTCAGGCGCAGCAGATGCACGGGCCATACAACCTCTGGGACCTCGGCGATCGTCCGAGCAAGCTGATCGACGAAATCCAGGTGGCCAAGGACAAGAAGCGCAACGGCTCCGCGGTCGCCTCGCGCAAGGACAAGAAGCGGACTGAGTCGAAGCCGGATAAAGTCGCGTCCAAAAAGATGCCCCAGCCCAAAGACGAGGAGATCGAGAAAGCCCGCAACATGCTCGTCGAGGTGGGGACGCTCCAGATGCAGGGCAAGCTGCTCGAGGCCAAGAAGAAGCTGGCCGAGGTCGAGGCGCTCAAGGTGGCCTTCAAGGCGGATGAGATGTCGCCGGCCCTGATGCAGCAGCAACTATCCGCCGCCGCCATGCACCAGGGCGACGTCCTCGCTCAGAGCGCCGTCAACCTGGCCGCGTTCGGCGAAGGCGCGCCGATGCAGAACGTGCAGACGGCCGAGCAGATGCTCAAGTCCGCTCGCGAATTGCTGACCGCCTTCAACCTCGACCCGACGAGCATCGACCAGAAAAGCAACTATGTGGCCCAGACCAAGGCCCGTCTGCTCGCTCCGGTCGCGCAGGTCGCCACGGGTCCGGGCGCGCCTCCGGCGGTCACTCCGGATGCGCCTCCGGCTGTTGGCGCGGGAGTTCCGGTCCTGGTGCCGCCGACGGTGGCCTCGGGTTCGCCGCTCGATCTGGATGCCCGCAAACATGGTCTGGAACTGCTGGAGCAGAGCCGGCTCGAACTGCGCAAGGGCAATCTGTCGATGGCCCGCCGGCAGGCCGAAGAGGCGTACCAGGGCGATTTCGGCGTCAAGCAACTGGCCGAGCAGCGCTTGCGAGAACTCGACATCGAGGCACACAATCAGCAGCGGCTTGGCGATCGGCGAAACTTTGATGCCGCCGCCGCCGCGTTCAACCGCCGCGATTACAGCATGTCTCGTGAGATCCTGGCCGGCATTCACGCCCATCATCTCGACGAGCCGCGCCAGGCCCGGCTGCGCGAGTTGATGGCCTCGCCCGAGATGGGCGGCAGCCAGTTCTTGCCGGGAACGAGTCTGGCCGACGTGACACCGGGTGCGGGCATCACAACCGTGACCGATCACGGCGAAGGCTCGAAGGCCCCCGCGCTGCTCGCCAACGATCCGGCGGCCGGCAGAGCCAGTGCCAGCGACAATTTCGAGGACGATCTGCTGAAGAAGTACAAGCAGATGCAGAACATCCAGTTCCAGGCTCTGCGCGCCGACGCCATGAAGGCGATGCGTGAGGCAGGCGACCGTGCCGGCCAGGGCGACACCGAAGGCGCGGTGACCATCCTGCAGGACTTCATCGCCAAGCTGCCCGAGTCGCAACTCGACAGCGAGAAGATGGCCATGCTCCGCAAGCCGGTCGATTCGCGTATCCAGAAGTTTCAGTTGCTGATGGAGCAGTCCAGCATCGATCGGCAGGTCGCGAGCAAGACGAAGAACCCGGCGTCGATGCAGACCGCGCATATCCTCGCCGACCAGAACAAGCAGAAGAACGTCGCCCAGTTGATGAAGCAGTTCACGGCGTACTACAAGGATGCCAAGTACAAGGAAGCCGAGATGTACGCCAAGATGGTCGTCGAACTCGATCCGGACAATCCCTTCGCGACCGCCGCCGTCACCATCGCCCGGACCCAGGCGCGCCGGACAGAGGACAAGGCGCGCAAGGACGGGAATGAACTCGTCAACTACAAGGGGATGCAGGATGCGAGCAAGCTTGGTCCCTGGGCCGACATCGATAATCCGGAGGTGTTCAACAAGGACCGTACTGCCATTGGCCGCCGTCGAACCGACCCCAGCCTGCGTGACATCGGCAGTCACAAGACGCAGGCGGTCCGCGAGATCGAGTCGCGGATGGATTTGCCGGTGACAGTAAACTTCAACAACGTACCGCTGCATGCCGTGATTGAGGAGTTGCGCAGTTTGCACAACATTAACATCATCGCGGACACCAGTTCCCTCAAGGAAGAAAGCATCTCCCTGGACCGGCCGGTAACGCTCCAGCTCGACAAGGTTGCCCTGAAGTCGGCGTTGAACATCATCCTTCGTTCGGTGGACCTGACCTGGGTGATCCGAGACGATGTGCTGCAGGTGACGACGAAGAAGAACGCCAATGGCAGGACGGTGCAGCGGACCTATCTTGTCGCCGACCTGGTGATTCCGATCGAGGACCACAAAACGCCCGAGGTCTTCGACTGGCCCAGCCAGGTCAAACGTCTCAATGAAGTCAACGCTCCAATGCGCAACGGCAATGCGACGACGCCGACGCCGACGCCGGGACCGATGAGCCTGCAAGGAGGTTCCCCGGTGGGATCGCCCTTCGGCTCCTCCTCGTCCTCCCAGGGCAGCGGCAGCGGCAGCGGTCAGGGCAACAACAACAACCAGACCGGACAGGACATGTCGCGATCCGGGCCTGCCAGCGCCATGCCGCAGCAGTTGATTAACCTGTTGACGAGCAGCGTGGGCATGGGGTCCTGGCAGGCGGATTCGGGTCCCGGAACGATCGAGTACTTCCCGCTGGGCATGACGCTGGTCATCAACCAGACGCCGGACATCCAGGAGCAGATCGCCGACCTGTTGCAGCAGTTGCGGCGTCTGCAGGACCTCGAAGTCGCCATCGAGATTCGTCTGATCTCGCTGTCGGACAACTTCTTCGAGCGGATGGGCGTGAACTTCGACGTGAACATCCTCACGGACAAGTACAACAGGAGTACCCAGCCGTCGCTGCTCTCCGGTCTTCAGACGGGTGCGTTCCAGCCGGCGGGGTTCGTGCAGGCCTTTGAGCCGAGCCGGTTCATCTCCGGCCTGACGCCCGCGGGAACGTTCACCTCGGACTTGAACATCCCGATCAACGCTTCGAGCTTTGGTCTGGCGACGCCGCCTTTCGGTCTGGGTTCGGCCTTCACCGGCAACACGACGGGCGGCCTGGCGTTCGGTCTCGCCTTCCTGAGCGACATTCAGGTGAAGTTCTTCATGGAGGCGGCCCAGGGCGATCAGCGCTTCAACGTGATGCAGTCGCCCAAGCTGATGATGTTCAACGGCCAGTCGGCGTCGCTGGACTCCGGCTACTCGCAGACCTTTGTCTCCGGCGTTCAGATCGCGGCCCAGGGTGTTGCGGGCGGACCGCTGTTCATCCCCAACGCCACGGTGCAGAACTTCGGCACCGCGATCAACGTGCAGCCGGTCGTGACGGGCGATCGCCGATTCGTCCGCGTCAATGTCGCCCTGACGTTGACCAACCCGATTGCCCAGGTGCCGGTGTTCCCGATCGTGGTCACGGTGCAGCCCTTCATTGAGGGTGTCGGTTCGGTGGGCAATCCATCGATCTTGACGCAGTTCATCCAGCAGCCGGCGGTCGATTTCATCACGGTCAACACGACAGCAGTGGTTCCGGACGGCGGCACGGTGCTGCTGGGTGGTCTGAAGCGCTTGTCGGAGGGCCGCAACGAGTTCGGTCCGCCGATCCTGAGCAAGATCCCGTATCTGAACCGGCTGGTGAAGAACGTCGGTTACGGCCGCGAGACGGAGAACATCCTCATGATGATCACGCCGCGTATCGTCATCAACGAGGAAGAGGAAATCATCCAGACGGGCGTCATCTCCAACCCGGCTTTGGTGCAGCAGTAAGTAATCAGGAATCAGGAGTCAGGAATCAGGGGTCAGGGGTCAGGAATCAGGAGTCAGGGGTCAGGAATCAGGAGTCAGGAATCAGAAGACCAG
>JBBSDR010000161.1:0-9173 GCA_038240465.1 Gemmatales bacterium | reverse complement strand
GGACTCTTCGACGCTCTGCGTCGCGCGTGGCAAAGACGCTCGACCTTGCGTCTGCACCTCAGACGACGCAGAGCGTCGAAGAACCCGTTCCCACGCAGAGCGTGGGAACGAGGAACGAATGCAGAGCGTGGGAACGAGGGGCCGCTCTCGTTCCCACACTCTGCGTGGGAGCGAGGATTTCGCATTGTCGCACCCCGTTCGATCCGATGATACGGAACAGATCATCGCGCGGCCGAGAACCTGCATCGCGAGGTTCCGATTGCACCGGCGATGCCGAGAGGGAGGAACAGAGCCATGTGTGGGCGATATCTGCTGGTGAGTTCGGGCGATGGACTGGCAAACTGGTTCGGCTTTGACGAAGGACCGGCGCTGTCGGCCCGTTAGGCGAGCGGCGGGAAGAGATTTACCCGAGCCTGGCCTTTCGTAAGATGTCATGAACCCCAAGAGTGTGCGGTCGAACGGTTTCCTCTTGGGGTCAACCTGATGATCCGTCATGGAAGCCCACATCAACCCTCACGATGCCTTGCTTCGAACGGCAGCGCGGCGTCTCACCGGACATCAACGGCGTTTGTTCATGGCCGAAGTGACGCGGGAACTGTGCGGCGGCAATCCACGCCAGGCCGAGCGACACTTCGGCTGGGGTCGTAATACCGTCAGCAAAGGCTTGCAGGAACTGCAGCGCGGTCTGCGTTGTCTGGAGAACTTTTCCCTGCGTGGCCGACCCCGTTGGGAAGCGAAACACCCCCAGTTGGCCGAGGACATTCGTGCCATCGCCGAGCCGCACACGCAGGCCGACCCGGAACTGAAGTCGGAGCGTCGTTACACCAACCTGTCGGCAGCGGAGGTGCGTGAGGCGTTGCAGACCGAGAAAGGCTATGCCGAGAAGGATCTGCCCAAGGAACGGACCATGCGTGTGATCCTCAATCGCCTGAACTATCGGCTCAAGCGGATTCAGAAAGCCAAGCCGCTGCGGAAGACCAAGGGGACGGATGCGATCTTTGCGAATGTGGCCGCCGTGCGGCAGGAATGCCGGAACGACCCGGGAGTGCTGGAGATTTCGATCGATACGAAAGCGAAGGTGAATGAGGGCGATTACTCTCGTGGGGGGAAAAACCCGGAGCGATTCGGCAGGCAAGACCCCGAAGGCCTGGGATCATGACCCGCCGCCGAAGCGAAAATGGACCCCGTTGGGGATCCTGATGGTGGCGTCAGGCGCGTTGATGCTGATCTTCGGTTCGCAGGAGACGAGCGACTTTTGGGTGGATGCCTTGAAGCTCTGGTGGCTGCGGGTGCAAGGAGGATCCGGACACGTCCGGCGTCTGGTGATCTACCTGGACAACGGGCCAAACAACTCCGGAACGCGCACGCAGTTTCTCAAGCGGATGATCGAATTCGCGGCCTTGATCGCCAATTTGAACACTGTACGACCGTATCAACAAGAAAGAGCCTGCTCCCCCAGGGAGTTACGGCGAGTTAGTAGTCAAGAGTTCACAAAAAGTGTTCAAATTGGCGATCAAGCCCGAATTCGCGGACTGGTCGGGCCTGGAGATTCGCCTGGTGTACTATCCGCCGTACCACAGCAAATACAACCCGATTGAACGCTGTTGGTCATCGCTGGAGAAGAAGTGGGGCGGAACGTTATTGAATTGCCTGAAAGTGATTTTGCAGCAGGCGTTGCGAATGACCTGGATGGGCATCCACCCCGTCGTGAAGCGGCTGTATGGGGACTACCCCAAGGGAATCCGGCTCAGCCGGAAGGAAATGAAGCTGTACGAACAGCGGCTGGAGCGGTCCAAGACGCTCCCCAAATACGACATCACGATCAAGCCCAGATCGAACAAAAAGCAGGTAAATTAACACCTGCCGGTCGCCTTATGAGGCGCAACCGGCGATCTCTTCACACGCCAACGCATTCCCGCGATGGCCAGAAAACTCTTGAGCTGAAGTCGCAGGATGTCCCTCCATTGGAGATGGAAAACCGGGATGTCCACGATTCACGAGCGAATCGTGGACGTCCCGTTCTCCGTCCGGACTGTCAGGTGTGTTTGGGGTTTGGCCCCTATTTCGGGGTGCCCCCTATTTCGGGGCAAGGTGACTGGAGCAGAGCCTGGGAAAGCGTTGCGGCATCGGTGAGCCGGTTGTTGCAAGGAAGCAGTCCGCCGCCAGTGACTGAGACTGGCCCAAGACACGATGGACCGCTGAAAGTGAAGGGCCATGATGACACCTCTTGACTTTCAACGGTACATCTTGGCTTCGATCGAATCAGGTGCTGACTTCTGCAGTTGCCCCTGTTGATGCCCGGTGGCTGGAGGCCTCACCTGTTTTGACTATGAGGAGCGAGGTGGAGTTCCAACCCCGATTTGACATCCCAAACCCGTAAACGAGGATCCTCTCCACCAATATAGAGCTTCTTGCCGTCATGACTAAACTCCAGCGTCATGATCCCTGATGCCGGCCCCTTGATCTCTCGTACGGCCTGTGGATCACGAATGGGAAATATGCGTGCGGTCCCACCGTCATCCCCGGTAGCGATCATTTTCCCATCGGGGGAGATTGAAATCGCACAACAAGCACCCGTGTGTTTCGTGAATCTCCGAAGCTCCTTCCCGGTTTTAATTTCCCAGACTCGGAATGTATGGTCGTCGGAGCCGGAATAGAATTCATTGCCGTTGCTGACGCAAGCGAGGCAAACCACGGGATGTTTGTGTCCGGTAAACTGCCGAATACACAGGTCCTTTTTCACATCCCAAAGCTTGATGACATTTCCCTCGCAGGCGAAAAGAAGCAAATCCTCCGTGACAAATGCAATCCCGACGTTATCGACACTCTTTAACAGAAGCCCCTTCCTCGACTCTTCAAACCACAACTGCTCTCGGCCGTTGACAACATCTGCAACTCGGACTCGCCCGTGAACGTCCCGCCAGGCGATCCGCTCACCCCCAGGAGAAAAAAGGACGTGCCTGATGTCGATTCGATCCAGCGTGCTGGTCCCAAAATGGTTGACGGCGAGAGAATCCGCAAAAAGTTTAGGCTTGACATCTTTTTTCCAGTTCCAAAGGTACACGCCCAACTCTCTTGCGATTGCGAGAGAATCTCCCTTTGGAGAAAAAGTAACTTTAAATACGGTATGAGGTCCTGTTGTGGGCAGATACCATGAGGACAGCCTCTTTCCCGTGGCGGCATCCCAGACATTCACGCTCCCGTCCGTGCTGGCTGTTGCACAAGCGTCCCCGGCTGGAGAAACGGCTGCGGACCGGACTGAGCCTGAATGAAGGAAGGGGACGATCCCCTGATCGCTTCCCTTCACTTTCGTACTTTCGGGTTCGACTTTCCCGGAAGCGCTCACCCGCGGCATTCCTGTCGAAGGACCCCGAGCAACTCCGCTGGCGAGAAGGAACGAAACCAGCACGACACAGGCCGAGAAGTATTGCCTCACTTTTGTGCCTCCGAAAATTGAAGCCGGTATTGGCAGCTCCCCATCGGTTCGAGGAACCTCTGGACGGGTTAACCCGGCCAGGGACGGCGATGTGAGGACCAGCATTCCCCGAGGGACTGCTGGAACCGGCTCTCACTTCTGGGCTGTCTCCAGGGCTTCTTTCAGCCACGCGATCCGGCCACGAAAAATTGCCGGAAGAAACCTTGAGTAGTCCGGATCCGCGAAATAGTCGAGCGTCTGCTGCCGTTGCTGGGTAGAAAGAGCGCGAAATGCCGGCCACAGTCGCTGTGCGATCAAGTCTCGCCGGCTCTGTTTCAGTAATACCAGTACTTGCTCACTTTGAGGATCATAGAACTGGGTGGTGTCCTATCTACGTTGCACTGCAGATGGTCCACATAACCACTCCGAAATAGACCAGATAGGGTTGGTCAGCCCCGCTGCCATGGCTGGCGTCCGCTGCCGGTAGCGGTTCTTCTCCACCTCGATCCGCAGCGTTCGCACCGGACAACAGAAGTTGGCGCTGAACATCGTGAAATACGTCACCGCCTCATGAACCTCCCAGTCCTTGCTGAACCGATACGTCTTCCGCACCTTCCGACTGTTGCGATGCCGATCACTGCCGTTGTGACGCTCCACGAATAACGTGTTGACCTTCTGGCTGACCAGTGAACACAGCAACGCCAAGGCCAACAGCGCCGCCGTACCGAAGATCAGACGCGCCTCCACCCGCACGACTCGGTTCTTCTCGCGCACCTTGTGGACCGTCGCATACACCAGGTCCTCGGGCAGCCGCTTGAAAGGGGCAGCAGGCCGGCCCGGACGGCCCGTTCTCTCCGGTTGCACCTCTTCGCCGTAGACCTCGCGGATGGCCTCGGCATAAGCCGGCAACTCATCGCTGGTCATCAGGTTCATCACCCGGCCGCCCGTGCGGCGATGGAAGTTCTCGACCAGCAAGTGCGTGTGTTCCGCCGTGCGCCGGCCGATGACCAGGCTGACCAGCAGCCGATGCTCGGGGTCCATCGCCGTGTGGTCCCAGCAATCACCACGGAAGTCATCGTCGGGATTACCGCGTTGGCAGTGCTTCTTTTTCTTGTACACATAGGACCATTTCTCATCGAACTGGACTTCATCGGTCTTAGGGGGAAAAAGCCACGAGTTCATCGTGGAGTTGTTGGGCATGCTCGCCGGCCGCCAGGCAGTAGCGGACGACGGTGTTTTTATCGACGCCGCACAGTCGGCTGGTCTGTCGAACGCCACAGCCTTCGGCAATGTGGTGCAAGACGGAGACGACCTTTTCCTGGGGCAGGCGGGCATCGAACAGGGGAGTGCCTTTGCGTTCGGAGAAGCGTGTCTTGCAGGTCTTGCAGGAGAGCAAGCGACGCTGGTGCGGCCCATAGCGGGCGCGGACGGTGAGATTACCGGCATCGCGTCGGCCGTAGGCAGGGCATTCCTCGTTCTGACAGCAGAAGATACTCAGATCGTCGCCCGGAATGTCTGTGGCCATGGTCCATCACCAGTGAAAAAACAGGTCTTGTCGAACTTCCCGGGTTGGTATAGAAAAAAGAAGAGGAGGGTCAATGGTAATAGGACACCACCAGCGTTTTTAGGGGCGAAACGCTGAGTTAACAGTGAACGGGTGGCCAGGAGGCTGCGATTTTCCACGCGAAAATTGATTATTCGGCAAGAAGCCCGCACCTAAAAAAGGAAGACCCCGGGTAACCCTGACTGCGTCACGAATACCATCGCCCCGCTATAACGCGAAAACCTCTCTCTTGCCTGGTCAGCACTTCTTGCAATTGGGCGGCGAACAATCAAGTCCGTTTCAGACGGGTGGATCCGGGACGGCGCGGCTTCTGCCGAGCCAGTTTTCGGGCAGACCAGCGACTCGATAGCTGGAACTGCGGGTCGAAAAGGGACCCAAAAGGCTGGCATGCAGGAATCGGCGCTGATGCAATTGTTGACTGCATGGATGCGGGACGTTTGATCCACAGATTGCAGAGATCGCAACGTCCCACATCCGCCACCAGAGTCAGCGAACCCGTTCGCGCACTTCATTGATCCTCTTTCGCGGCTCTCCCTGAATGCGCTCCAGGGCGGCATTCACGGCGCCGGGTCCGGGGCGGTTGTCAATCTCCAACTTCGCTCCCTGCTCGAAATTCTCCGTCGCACCAAGTTTGCCCTGCGCGAAGCGCGCCAGACCGAGAAAGTAGTGATAGCGGGCGTCCTGCTCGAAGTTCTCGATCGCCTTGCCGAACTCCTTCTCGGCCAACCCATACTCGCGGTTGTAGAAGCGTGTCAGGCCCTGGGCGTAGTGCTTCTCGCCCTGCATCGGATGTGGAATGCGCGCGACGTCGGGACGGCGCTGGAGCGGATGATTCTCGACCAGGTACTTCAAGCCCTCATAATGCTCGCGGCTCAGCTGCGGTTTCAGGCCCTGGACGTAGGTATTCAGCGCCTGCGTCCACATGCCCTTGACCGCCAGCGCCTGGGCCTTCAGAAGTGGAAACTGATTGATGTCCTTGCCCGCCAGTACCTCGTCGGCCAGGCGAATCGCTTCCTTGATCTTCGCCTCTTCCTCCGGCGTCGGCAATTCGGCAACCACCAGCGCGGCAAGGCTCGGCAAGCGGAAATGACCGAAGCGCTGTCCCTCAATGGCCGGCCCGCGGCTCGTCTTCGGCATCGGCTCCGGAGCGGGCTTCGGCTCGATCCCTTGCAGCAGCAGCCGGGAAACAGCCACCCGCGCCCGCGCCGCATCCGGATGGTCCTCGGGCAGGGCGGCCATCGCTTTGCGATACAGTTGCTCCGCAAGCTGCCGCTGGGCCAACTCCTCGGCCAACCGCGCCGCGGCGAAACTGCCGGCCCCCTCCAGCATCTTGTCGGCTCGCTCCTTGCCTGCATCGATTGCCGCTTCCGCGTCGTCCAGCGCTTCCTTGACGCCAGCGGTGTCCGCGGTCAACTTGCCCTCAGCACCAAGGGCCTTGTCGAGCCGAACCTGGCTCCGCTGCGCCCGCAGTTCGCCCACCTTGTCCGGAAAGGCTTTCATCCCTTCATCCAGAACGGAAATCGCCTCGTCATAGCGACGCCGCGCACGCAGGCCCTCGGCTCGCGGAATGTACGACGATGCCAGATCGGTCAACTCGTTGAGGACTTCCTTCGCGACAGGTTTCCAGGCTGGCCCCGCCACGTCGCCGCGCAGGGCTTCCGTGAGCGCTGTCCGCGCCTTGCCATACTCGCCCTGGTTGCGCAGGGCCAATCCCTCGACGGCGAAAGCCTGCGAGCGGGCTTCCAGCGGCGCTTTGGCGTTGGCCTTGACGCGATCCGCATCCTTGAGGGCCAGCGCTGCCAGTTCCTTCTGAGTCCGGTCGGCCAGTAGCGGCGTCCAGAATCCGAGCATCGTCTCGGGCGTCCAGCGCTGCCCCAGCGACGCATTCAGAGTGCGGATCTCGACCAGGCTCATTGCCAGCCGATTGTCAGGATCAACCTTCTTCGCAACCTCGACCAGGTCATCGAGTTTCTGAAACAGGATCGGCTTGCTTCGCACCGGATCGATGTCGCGCAGCCCGACTTTCTCGCCGGTGCCGACGATCGTTTCTTCGAGGCGGAGCTTGTCCTTCTCCAGCCGTGCGGTGATGAAGACGGAGGCGGCAACCTTCTCCTTCTCGACGGCGAGGGCCTTTCGTTCGGTCACCAGGTCTGCGAGAGCGGTTTCCCTGGCCTTCTTCTCCGTGTCGCGCTCGGTGGTCAGCGTGACGATTTCCATGTCCGCCTTCTTCTTCGCGGCCGTCAGTGTGGCGTAATCCGCTGTCAGGGTGGCAAGGTCCGCCTTCGTCGTCGCCAGGTCCTTCCGGGTCTTTGTCAGATCGGCATAAAGAGACTCGACAGCATCGACAAGACCTTTCCCCGCAACCGGCGGCTTCGGATCGGGCTTCGGGTCGGCGGCGAGAGTTCCATCCTTCAGCCGGGCCTGGAGTTTCCAGTAAACGCGGAGTTGCTCGCCGGCCTTGAGGAAGATGTCCTCCGTCGGGTCGCTGTACGGATTCTGCGGCTTGCCGATCTGCGTCAGACGGCGTTCCGCGTGCTTCTTCAGGGCGAGTTCGAGAGACAGGATCGCATCGTCGAACTTCAGGCTGCCGGCCGCCTTCAGCGCTCTCCAGAAATCCGGACCTGCCTCGGGCAACGGCTTCGGCGCCTGGCCTGCCAGGTACTCGAGGCCGAACCCGTAGAACTCGACCGGCGCCCTTGCCCCCGCTCCCGGACCCGCTGGCTCCTTGACCGGCAGCACCACGTCGAGCCGTTCGATGGCGTCCTTGAAGCGCTGCTGCACATCCGGGAGGGCCGGGAAGCGAGCGGCGGCCGCGTTGTATAACTTCAAGGCTTCCTCGCGATTGCCGACCATCTCCTGAATGTGGCCGCGCCAGTAATAGGCATCCGCAGCCGCTGTTGTCTCCGCTTCCTTCTGTGCGGGCTTCTCGGTTGCAATCTGCAGGTCCTTCAGCGCGTCCTTCACCTCCTCAGCGTCGCTCTTGAAGGGCGGCTGAGTCTTGCTCAGATAGCGCTTCCAGCGATATTCGCCTCGGGCGGCTCGATCCTCACTGCTGTTCTCGTCGATGTCCGGCGGCGCCTCGGAAAAGTCGCCCCTCTTGAGCCGATCCTGAACACTGGCAATCTGCTGGCCGGCTGGACCCGTCTTCTTGGTGGGCTTGGCCGCGCCCGGTCCGGCTGGCGTGTCGGCCTCGTAGCCGATCAGCGTGCGCAAGTCGTCGCCGAGTTTCTTCGTCAGCCCCTCGTCGAAGGTGATCAGCGCGGCGCCTGCCGCCGCGGCCAGCGTCAGCCCGACGAGCGTGCCGGCAACCCAGCGCCGGCCATACTTCGGCTTCGGCGGCGGACGACGTTCCTCTTCCTCCTCGGCCGAGTCCACGGTGGCGTCCGCGGCAGGCTCATCTTCGCCCTCGCCGAAGAGAGCGGGGCCTTCGGTGTCCTCGCCCAGCCCCTCCTCGATCGGTTCTCCCTCGGTCCCCGGTTCCTTCGCCTCGTCGCTCAGCGTCCCCATGGAACTGAGGAAATCATCGACGTCGGCCTCCGATGCCACCTCGCCCCTGTCCTCCAGAGTACCCTCAGCGCTGTCCTCCAGGACGGCAGCCCCTCCCAGTTCGACATTGCCCTCGGCCGTTACTTCCTCATCGTCGATCAGGGCGGCCCCCAGCGTCTCGTCCTCATCGTCGAGGATGGCCGCTCCCGCCAACTCCATCGCGTCTTCAGACTCGAGGACCCTCTCCAGATCCAGGTCCTCGGGCGACAGTTCCGCTGCCGGTTCATCCTCGAAAACAACGTCGGCCCCCAGATCGACCGCGGAGGAAGAATCACTCGCTTCCGCGCCGGAGAGAACGATTGCGTCGTCCTCGTCTGCCACTTCGACGCCGGCCAGATCGACTCCCGACTCGACCGCCTCGGCGATCAGGTCGCGGCTGGAACCCTTCTCCGGCTCGATCGCGTCGAGGTTGACCGTCGATTCGGACGATCCCTTCAGCGAGGCAGCGTCGGCGCCGATGATGATGTCCGAATCGGAACTCGGCTGCACCATCTTCTCGCCTGTCGGCGGCGGGAATACGAATCCGCCCGTCTCGTCCTCATCCTCCAGCACTTCGGCGCCTGCAAGGTTGATTCCCGAGTCGATCGGCACCGCCCCTTCCATGTTGACGTCCGAATCGGCCGGGGCCGCGCTCAGATCGACGCCGCT
>JBBSDR010000160.1:0-9197 GCA_038240465.1 Gemmatales bacterium | reverse complement strand
TTTGCATCTTGGTGCCTTTGCGTTAAGAATCGGCGGGTGGCGCGGCAGCGGGGGCCGGATCGGGCTGCGGGGCGGCGGGGGCCGGGCGGCGGGCCTGACCTTCCAGGGTGCCCAGGCTGCCCATCGCCGCCCAGAGGAAGTCATCCACCGACATATTGCCGGCCTGGAGCAGCCGCGCCAGCAGATGCGGCAGCACCTCGCGCACCAATGCGATCTGTTGCTCCGCCGACAGCCCGGCCACCAGCGTTCATGCCATTCTGCGCCCCCTGTCGTCCCATCTTGCCGCCCGCAGCCTGTCCACCCCGAGCGACGCTGTTCTTCGCTCCACCCTTGCTGGCAACAGGATCGGTCCTCTTCCCGCCCACAAACGGACCGGTCCTCTTGCCGTCCACAATCGGACCGCGACCGAGCCGGCCGCCGGCCTGTCCCGCCTTGTTGCCCTGGTTGATCGCGCCGCCGACGGCTCGGCCGCCCGCGTTCATGCCATTGCCGGCACCGCTGCGGCCCATCTTGCCGCCGGCCGTCTGCCCTGTCGTCCCCTTCGTGCCGCCCGCCAGACCGCCGCCGGTCTTGCTGCTGCGAGGACCGCTCTTGCTTGTGGACGGACCGGCACCCGCACCGCTCTTGGTGCCGGCCTGACCTGTGGTGGACTTGCCACCGCGAGCGCTTCCCTTGCCGCTGGCTGCCACGGCACCCTGACCCGCGCCGGGCTGACCTTTCGTCTTGGTGCCGCCCTTGCTCATGCCGGCATTTTGGCCGCCCTGCGGACAGGGCTTGCCGCCCGCAACCTGGCCGCTTTTGCCGCCGCGCGTCCCGGCATTGCCCAGTTGACCGCCGGGCTGGCTCTTGCCCAGTCCTCCCCTGCCGACCGCGCCGCCCATCTGCCGGCTGCCGCTCGCCATTCCCGCGCTCATCCCCTTGCCTGTCGCGCCGCCCATGCGGCCCCCCGCCATCCGTCCGCCCTTCTCGCCAGTTCCTGCCTTGCTGGCCTGACCGGCACTGGCTCGGCTCTGGCGCGGCGAACCCTTTTCACAGCCGCACATCTGCTGGTCCATGCCCTGCTGGCCACCGAAGGCAGCGCTCTTGCCGCTGCCGCGCTGGCCGGCGCCTGCTCCCCTCTGACCCATCTTGCCCGTCGCTTCCGCGGCTTGTCCTGCCTGCCTGCCTCCGCGCGGCTGTCCCTTCGCTGCGCCAGGACGACCAGCGCCAGCAGCATCGCCCATTCCCGCGCCGCCGGCGCCTTGACCGCCCTTGGCCTTGCCGCCCTGTCCGGCGCCGACCTTGCCGCCCACCGGGGCCGCGACCTGTCCCTGTCCGCCCTTGCCGGCCCTGCCTCCGGCACCCTGGCCCATTCCAGCGCCGTCTCCGGCACCGCCCTGCGCATCTCCGCCGTCTTCACCCTGGCCCTGCATGTCGATGTTCATGCCGACGTCGAACCCGCCCGCCTGGAAGCCGCCCCGATGATGCTTGTGGTGGTGTCTGTGGTGATGATGCATTTCGCGCATCAGCCGCTCCATCCGCTCGAAGATCTGCTCCAACTCGGCCTCTATCTGGCCTTCCTCGGCCTGCAACATGGCCATTTGTTGCATGACCCAGTTGCCGCCCTGGCCTTGACCCTGCCCCTGGCCTTGGCCTTGACCTTGGCCTTGACCTTGATTCTGACCCTGACCCCGGCCCTGCCCCTGCCCGCGAGCCTGGAGTTTGCCGAACTGCTGGCCCTGGGCTGGGGCCGCTTGCACCAGCAGCGTTGCCGCCGCCAGCACACCGACCAGCCCCCATGCCAGGACCCAGATTCCGCGTTGTGGTTGCCTCATGACCGCCTCCACTGCCTGACTTCTCGACGAGAGGGCGATTGCTCGAACGTGGATAACGAGGCGAATCCAATCCCGTTTGCGCCGGAGCCGAAAAAATCGCTTTCCGACACGTTCTCTCTCGCGAACCAGATAAAATCACCAAAGCGCCAACGACTCGCCGCGAGCTTCGTTATCCATCCCTGTTCCGAGAGGCGCGTGTGAATCACGAGGAGGAACATTCCTGGATTCGGTCCGCCCAGGCAGGCGATACACGAGCCTATGCTGCGCTCGTGGACCGTTACTGGCCGCGCGTTCAGAGATGGTTGCACGGGCTGACGCAGGATTCCCAGGCTGCCGAGGACCTCACGCAAGAGGTCTTCCTCAAGGTCTGGGGTGGCCTGACGCGGTTCCTGGCGGGAAGCAACTTCCAGGCATGGCTGTTCTGCATCGCCCGCCGTTGCCTGATCGACAGCCATCGCCGCGGACGCTCGCCTGCCGCTTCTGCTCTGCCGGATGGCATCGCGACAACGGTTCCCGGTCCCGTCAGCACCCTGGTCGCCCGGGAGACGCTCGCCCTGGTTCAGCAGGCCATGGGACGCTTGCCGCTGCCGCTGCGAGAAGCCTTCCTGCTCCGCACGCAAGAAGAACTGTCCTACGCCGATATCGCCAAGGTGCTGGAATCGACGGAAGAAACGGTCCGCTGGCGGGTGTTCAAGGCGCGGCAGACATTGTTGCAAGAACTGGGTGACGTTCTCGACCCCGAGTGATCATGAAGTGCCATGAGGTTGAAGCCTGGATGCTGTCCGACGAGACGCCAAACCGTCCGCCGGCCGAGGTGCGCAGCCACCTCCGAAGCTGTGCCGGATGCCGGCGCAGTTTCGGGCGTCTCGTGCGCCTCATCCACGAGGTGTCCAACGCGCCGCTGCCTCCGGTTCCTGTCGCCGCTCGCCAGAACCTTTTGGCTCAACTCGCGCCGCGACCCGCCACGCTGCCGCTATCTGCTCCAACGCAGCCCAGGCCTTTGCCGCGGAAGAACTGGGTGGCCCATTCCTGGACGCGCTGGGCGGCCGCGGCGGTCCTCTTCCTGGCGCTGGGCCTGGGTCTCGCGTACATGGCCCGGCCTCGTCCGGATGGTCCGCTTCTTGGCGGGGACACACCTTCCGAGATCGTTCAGGGGCCGGTCGAGGATCGTGTGGTGGCCCGGCATCTGGTCCTGTCGGAGACGCGCGAGCCGTCCCGCCGGCTGAATGCTCTCAACGACATGGCGACCGACGTGCGTGAGGAATCGCTGGCTTCTGCTCGACAGGGAGCGAGCGACGATGTCGCATTCCTTGTCTGGCTGCACTCGCGCATCTTGCATGATGGCGTCTTGCGCAGCGTTCGCGATCTGCCGAGCAACGCTCGCTCGCTGGTTGCGCCGATTCTCCATCAGCTTCAGCAGGCCGAGAAGGGCGTCGCCGCGCTCATGCGGAATTCGCCTCAGCAGGTGGCCAGTTCGCTGAGCCAACTCGGCGAGCAGGTCCGCGAAACCATCGCCGCCTTGCAGGGCGGTCCCGACAGCGCTCCTCCCGCCGCCGCGCCGCCGGCGGTCGTCACCAAACGGTCTCTCCTTCAGGTACTTGTAGTTAGCAGCTTGCAGGTTGCTCAGGAAGAGGACCCCGTCAAGCGGGCCGAGCATTCGACGGACGTGGCCGGGCGACTGGCCGACACCCTCGTCGAACAGGCCGGCAAGGGCGTATCGGATGAGACGAATCGGCTGGCCGAGTCGCTGGAAAAAGTGATGGAGCGCGGAGTGCAGGGCAACCTCGACAAGCTCGATGTCGATGAGATGGACGACGTGCGCCGCAAACAATTCGATCGGGTGCAGAAGCGAGCCGGAGCGGCTGTGCAGAAGGTGCAGCCGAACATGCAGCAATTGCCCCGGGAGGCGCAGCTAACCCTGCTTCGCGCCCTCGAATTGTCCCAGCAACTCCAGGGGACGCAGAAGTCGAGCAAGGACAAGCCGCGCAAGAAGCCCCGTGGACCGAGCAAGCATTGACGGAGCGCCGGACTGTCTCACTTCCGCAGCAGCGCCAGGATGGCGGCTTTCGTCTTGCCGCGATCGCAGATGCGCCGAAGCTCCTCTCGCGTCAGCACACGGATCCCCGGGACCTCCACTTCCGCGAACTCGTCCACGCAGATCAGATAGCTCGCACCGCCCAACTGGCTTCGCTCGGCAGGCTGCCATTCGCCTTCCTTCATCTTCAGATGCGGTGGATGAACGTAGCTCACCTCGAATGGCGAGAGACGAACGCCAAGTGTCGCCCAGAGCATCGTGGCCTTGCGATCCAGATCGTGGAAGATCGGCACGGAGACACGAGTGTCACAGGCCAGGTCTGGATCATCGAGGAATTTCTCCAGCCAACCTTTGGCGCGCCCGTAACAGCCCTGGACATCGATGCTCTCTCCCGAGAGCAGGGCAGGCTTCATGCCGAGGTCCTCGCAACTGACCAGATACAGCCCGTAGAAGAGATCGCGCTGGCCGAGCAACTCGGTATGGAGGCCGCCTTCGCGCTTGCCGTTCTCGCGCAATCCATGCAGCGTCTGCAACCCCTCCTTGCCGATACTCGCCTCGAGGAAGTTGAGCAGGAAAGCGTAGGCGCGAGCCGTGCGGACGTAGTAACTCGGGCAGGGTTCGACACGCAGGCGCGGGCGAACAATTACCGGACTCGGCATCGGCGGCATCGCTGTACAAGCGTGAGCGACGCTAAGCTGTCGCAGGTGCGTCTCACGCCGTTTCGTGATCAGCGCCTTGAATGCCTCCATCATCCGCTTCTTGTAGCGATGGGTGAGGACGAGCTTGTTGGTCTCCTCGCCGCGTCCCGGCAGCAGCAGCGTCTCCAGGGCGTGGACCTGCCAGTCGTACCAGCCGCTTTCCGGCCGGGGACGCAGGTCGATCTTGCCCGACCGGACCTCGCGGATCAGGGTATCCATCAAGTTCGCGTTGGGCGGAAGTTTGTTCGGAAAGAGTTTCTCGAACAGGGCCGACTCGCGCGACGCCGATGAGGGGAACACCGCGACGGTACGATGCGCAGGCTTTTCACGCTCGCACGCTCTCTCGAAGCCATTCAAGGTCCTGCTGTCCGCCAGGGCGGACAGGCTGAGACAGACGCTCGGATTGGAGAGCTTGCGATAGAAATTCACAGCATTGCCATAGTCCTTACGCAAGGTCCGGTTGCCTTCCAGGACTGCGGCGAGAGCAGCCGGCACGTCGAGTTGATCGCGATTGAACTCGTGCTGGAAGAAGCGGAGGAAGCGGAAGCAGGTCTTCAGTTCGCTGTTCCAGGTGTAGAAGCCAGCCGGCTTGCAGGCAGTCTCGTTCTCGTAGAAGCGGCGGAGCCACGCGTTCGTCGCGGCCGGGTTCCGGGTTGAGACGTGGACGCCCGCCTGTTCCAGGCCGGCGGCGACGAAGGACGCCGCATCACTGTCCGGGGCAAGCTGGGAGTGAATGGCTCGCATCAGATCGACATGGCTGCGCAAGCGTTGATCCAGACCGCGATAGTAGGCCAGATCGAGAGCGGCATACAGACCATCGTCGAATTGCTTTGCCTTGCCATCAAGAAGATTCACCGAGGGCAGCACGGCGCTTCCGGGCCGCAGCACGGCGGCGGCTTTACAGGCGGAGGTGTAGGACGGATAGAGCGCCTGCAGGTCGTGATCCTCTTTGGGTTTCGCGGCGGGGATGTCGAGTTTGAAGACGGCGGCGCTGTTGTTGATCAGCCAGCCGTCCTGCTCGCGGGGATCGGTCAGGGCCGGATCGAAGGGAGTGGCCTTGCGCTCCGCGGGGTTGTCATCGGTCAGTTCGTCCTCGGGTTTCGGCGGCGGCGGCTTGTAGTCGTTGATGGTCTCGACTTCGAGCCAGAGACAGCCGGCGACGAGGAGACAGCCACCCAGGACCGGCAACAGCAGACAGGTCGAGCGTCGCATGACTCCTCCTCGATCCATGAGAACCCCGGGCAGTGAATTGGCCTGTCGCCATACGATCGTCCGCTGAGCCTGTCAAGAAGAGAACCTCCGAACTGGCGTTGCTCCTCGAAGGGCCGGCGCTGTATAAGTAGTGGGTGGAAGCAACCGCTTCTCACGTCCACGGGGAAGGATTCCCCGCCGCTCTCGTCGAGGCAAGGAGGCCCGATCCATGCGTATCCGCCTGGCTCCGTTCGCCGCACCGTTCGTTCTGGGCTGCGCCGCCCTGGCGATGCTGTCGCTGACGCATGGCCAGGAAGCCGCGCCGCCCCGCGTCATCCCCGCACCGAAGCGCGTGCCGGTTGCGCCAGCCGCCAGGCCAGCGCCCATAGCCGCGCACACGCCTCCCAAGCCAACACGCGATCTGTCAAAGCTCAAGCCCCTCGAACGCCAACTTTATCTTGCCGCCCAGCGCGGCGGCGGTTGGCTCGATCGCATGAATGAGAAGAAGGGCCAATTCGTCCACGGGTGGGTGCCGGCGCTCAACATGCCGCTGGAGGGCGAACCAGCACTGCGCCAGGCCGGCGCCGCGTTCGCCCTCGCCCGCGCCGCCCGCTACTTGCAGGACGACGGCTACTCCGCCCGCGCCGCCCAGGCCGTCCTCTCCCTGCTCGAAGACACAACGCTCAGCCAGGATCGGACGTATCGCTATCCCTCTTTGCCAAGTACCGTTGTCAATCGCGTGTCCGCCTCCGCACTCCTCGTGCTGGCCATCTCCGAACTGTCCGGGGCCGACGATGTGCTGCCTCTGTCGGAACAGTTGTGCGAGTTTCTCCGCAGGCAACAGCAGAGCGACGGGTCGTTCTTGATGTGCGAGCCGATCGCCGGCGGCACACCCATCGCGGTTGATCCCGATCAGGTTGCCCAGTATAGCGGCCAGGCCCTTTACGCCCTGGTTCGCAGTCACGAACGCAAGCCGGCCGCCTGGAAACTCGACGTTGTCCGCAAGGCGATGCCCTATTACGTCAAGTGGTGGCGCGCTCACAAGCATCGCGAGTTTGTCCTGTGGCATACGGCGGCTTACACGGAAGCGTTCCTGGCGACAAAGGAGAAGGGCTTCGCCGACGCGGTGCTGGAGATGAACGACTGGCTCTGCACTCTGCAGATCGAGCGGCTCGATCCGTCTCATCCGCAGTGGCTGGGCGGCTTCCAGAATGTCATCGACGGCAGGCTGGTGAACGGGCCGCCGGACGTCAGCGGGGCCAGTTGCTGCGGCAGCCTGGCGGAGGCGTGCCGCGTGACGCGCCAGCTCGGCGACCTTGCCCGACACGATCGCTATGTGCCGGCCTTGGAGCGCGGCCTGCAGTTCCTGGCAACGCTCCAGTACACCGAATCCGACACGCAGCACTTTGCCGAATGGTATCGCAGCGAACGCCTCGTCGGCGGCTTCCACGCCAGCCACACCGATGGCACCCTGCGCCTGGACTACAACCAGCAGGCCGTCTCCGCCCTGATCCAGTATCTGCGGTACGTCGCTCAGGTAAAGTGACCGCGATAAGGAGACAGGGAGGCCGGGAAAGAAGCATCCGCTTCGTTCCTGGTCTCCCTGTCTCCTTGTCTGCCGATAGGGCCGGGCTATAGTAACACTCTACCGGCTGCTGGGGTCAAGGTGCGGGAGATCCACTGATGCCGAAAGGCGTTGAGCCACCGAAAGGTGTCGAACACAGCGACGATCGTTCTCCTCCTCCCCGTCCGCGCTGTCGCAGCCTCATGGGGGTGCGCATCCTTGGCACCGGAAGTTACGTCCCGGACGCCATTGTCAGCAACGATCACCTCCACCAGCGTCTCGGCTTCGACTCCGACTGGATCGTCAAGCGGACCGGCATCTACGAACGCCGCCACGCTCTGCCGCACCAGGCGACCAGCGACCTGTGTCACGAGGCATCGCTGCGCTGCATCGAGAACGCCGGCGTTGATAAGAAGGACATCGATCTGGTCGTCCTGGCCACGTTCACGCCGGACATGGCTTTTCCCTCGACGGCCTGTCTGCTTCAGGATCGGCTGAAGCTCAGTTGCGCGGCCATCGAGATCGAGGCGGCCTGCGCCGGCTTCATGTATGCGCTGATCACCGGAGCGGCGTATGTGGTTTCGGGAGCGAGCGACCTGGCGCTGATCGTCGGCGGCGACTGCAACTCGCGCATCCTCAATCCGGACGACATCAAGACCTATCCGCTGTTCGGCGATGGGGCCGGCGCGGTGCTGCTGAGCCGCGGCCGACCGGACCAGGGGTTGATCAACTTCAGTCTCGGCTCCGACGGCGGCGGCGGCGACCTGCTCAGCCGGCCCGCCTGCGGCAGCCGCTTGCCGCCGACGGGCGACCTGATCGCCAAGGGCTTGCACTTCATGCACATGGATGGCCGGGCCGTCTTTCGCTGGGCGGTCGCGATCCTGTGCGATACGATCCAGGACGTGTTGACGGCCAGCAATCTCGATCCATCGCAGGTCGATCTGTACATCCCGCACCAGGCCAACATCCGCATCATCAACGCGGCCATCGACGTCCTGCACATTCCGCGCAGCCGGGTCTACAACAACCTCGACCGTTACGGCAACACCTCCGCCGGCTCGATCCCGCTGGCCCTCGACGAGGCCATTGCGGAGGGCCGTCTTCAGCCGGGCAATCTCGTCGTGCTGTCGGGCTTCGGGGCAGGTCTCGCCTGGGGTACGACCGTGATGCGCTGGTAAACGGTTTCTTGAATGTCGCGTCCTTCCCTGATACCATGCAGCAGATATTCTTGCTCGCTTGAGGGAACAGCGATTATGGACAAAATCACTCTCGACTCGGGTATCCGCTCACGCCTCAACGGATTGAAACATCCCGTTGAGATGTGCGACGAGCAGGGCGCAACGGTCGGCGTTCTGGTCTCTCCCGAGGTCTATGACCTCATGATGGGTGCCGTGAAGAAGGACCTCTTTGCGGACATCGACATCGAGGAGGCCCGCGAGGAAGTTCGCCGTGAGGGAGGTTACACGACCGCCGAGGTCTTGAGCCGGTTGCAAGCGACCATCGAGCAAGCGAACAAACAGGCATGAATGGCAACTTTCGAGTGATCTGGAGAAGGCGCGTCTCCGATCGGCAACTGGCCTCGATCGTCGTTGGTGCCATGCAGCGCGGCGAAGACGTCAACGCCATCACGGCGGCGGTCCGCGAAATCGAACGGCTCCTCAGTATCTCGGCGAATCGCGAGAGGGGCAAGAACGCACCCCGATCGTCCCACCTCTCGCCGTTCTCTACGAAGTCCACGAAGACGATGCAACGGTCCTCGTCCTTGGCCTCCATTATCATTCACAGTCCCTGGATGACGACTGATGTCCGTTTTCAATCGCAACCGTCTGCTCGAATTGTTCCGCTCGCGCGCTCTGCTGTTCGGCAAGTTCGTCCTCGCCTCGGGCAAGGAAAGC
>JBBSDR010000159.1:0-9202 GCA_038240465.1 Gemmatales bacterium | reverse complement strand
GTGCCGCTCGCCTACGAATCACCGGCACGCTTACGCTGTGCCGCTCGCCTACGAATCACCGGCACGCTTACGCTGTGCCGCTCGCCTACGAATCACCGGCACGCTTACGCTGTGCCGCTCGCCTACGATGCACCGGCACGCTGACGCTGTGCCGCTCGCCTGGAATTGGAACTAATTCTTGGACGCCTCTAAGCATCTACAAATCCGGGTGCGTGCAACGCCGTCATCCGTGCCGGGTCCTTGATGCCCTGGCTCGTCATCCAGGCGTCCGCTTCTTGCACCGCTGACCGCCCCTGCTCTCCGCCCAGCAACTTCCCCAGGCGCCGCCGCGCTGCCGCTGCATAAGAGCGCATGTTGACCTTCTCCAGTTGCTCCGCCGCGTCTGCCAGCAACCTTCGGGCGGTGTCCTTCTCGCTCCGCCTGTCGGCAATACCGGCGCGCAGAAGCAGGGCGAGAGCGTTGCCCCATTCTGTCTTCTCGCGCTCCAGGCGCCGCGCCCCCCAGGCTGCGGCCCGCAGCATCGCCTTCACGTCCCGGCCGCCCACCGCACAGGCCAGGGCGCTGCTGCCATGCAACGATGACATCATGATCCGGATCATCTGCACGCGCAAAAGGTGCGAGCGGCCGATGGGCGGCCACTGCTCGCTGATTCGCTTCCAGGCCGAGGCTCCGTCTCCCCGGTAGAGATCGATATAGACGTTGCCCCAGGTCGATGTCATGTGCTGCACATGATAGCCCGTCTGCGACCACTGCGCCAGACAGTCGCGGACCAGCCGGCGCGCTTCCTCCGGCTCATTGTCGGCCAACCGGCAGACCGCCTCGGGATAGGTGCCGATATTGGCGGATGTGTACAGGTCGCCGCGCTGCTGGGCGTCCTTGCGCAGCATGGTGGCGCGCCGGCTCATCAGAGAGAACTCACCCCGATAGAGGAAGGCCCACATGATAAAGGACCGCGTCGTCCCCAACTCCCACGACACTCCCGTGCAGTGTTCCTGAAAGAGTGCTTCGGCCTGGTCGAGCAGGGTGCAGGACAGCTTCCAGTTGCCGTAACACCATTCGCCGATTCCTCGCGTCAGCAGAATCAGGCCGCGAGCATATTGCGAGTCGATCCGTTCGGCGATTTCGCTGGCCGTCGCCACCAGCTTGTCGGTTCGCGGACGGGCGGACAGGCCGGGGTTCGACGAATGTCCGGCCTCCCAGGCCAGCGCCCGCGCCAGGCGAAACGGCTCGCCGGCCTTGAGCGCCAGCAGCAGGTTCTGCGTCTGAAAATAAGCGCCGCCGACAATGTCAATCAGGGTCAGGCCGGTTGAAGTGGACCAGGTCACGTCCACCCGCTTGAGGTCTTCCGGCGGCACCTCGCTCTCGGGCCGTTCCTTGAACTTCAGGCCGCGCCACCATAACCGCAACCGGCCCAGCAACAGTCCAACCAATGCTCGCAGAGGGGTGGCCGGCAGTTTCATGCCGACCGATTCCAGAACTGTTTTCAGTGTCGCGCGTCCCTCATCAGCATGGCCGCTGCTGCAATACTGGTAAGCGGCCCGGCGGCGGAGGTCGAGGACCGTGGCAGGGTCCGCTCCCTCGGCCGCCGCCAGGTAAGCCTGCGCTGCATCGGCCCCGCGGCCGGCGTTGGCCAGGGCATTGCTCAGCTTCAGCCGCAACGCCCGGCCCTCAGCGCCCTCCAGCGCCCGCAGTTCAAGGGCCAGCCGATACAGCTTGGCCGCGCGATCGAACGCCAGCGCTTCCGCCGCCTGGTCCGCCGCCGCCGCGTAATAGCCTCCGGCCTTGATCCGTTCCCCCCCTCCCTGAAAGTGAATGGCCAGCGTTTCCGGATCGGCTCCGCCCGCCTCTTCCAGAGTGACCGCCAATAGCTGATGCCTGCCCTTGAGGACCTCCGGCGACAGATGCGCCACCACGGATTCGCGGATGCGGTCGTGATACGACTCGATCTCGTCCTGGGCGCTCGTTCCCGTACTGCGCACCAGATGGCCGGCCCGCAACGTCGCCAGCGCCGTGCGGTCGGCGATGTCAAGTTCCGCGGCGTGATAGGCGTCGCCCTGGCGCAAGGATCGCCCCGCCACGGTCACGATTTCGAGCAACTGCCGGGGTGCTTCCGGCAAGCGCGTCGCGCGCCGCCACAGGACTTCGTCTAACGTGATCTTCTCGCCGGTCGAGGATACCAGGTCTGTGCCTTCCTGCACGCCCTGCACTAGTTCATGGACAAAGTACGGACTGCCGCCTGACTCGCGGACGATCGCTTCCGCCTGGTTCGCCGCGACGCCATGATCCGGGCCGAGCAATTCGAGCGCCAGGGCCGTCGTTTCCGCGGCGTCGAGCGGCGGTACCGCCACCGTGCGGCGACCGGGCGATTCTCGACCCGCTCCTTCCTGAGCGAGGAGGGCCTGCAAGCAAGCGCTGGTCGCCGCATACTCGGAGCGATAGGCGCACAACAGGCACAAGACAGGCGGATTCGGCGGTCGCAACAGATCGGACAGCAGGGCGGCGCTATCCGTATCGCCCCATTGCAGATCGTCGATGTACAGCATCAGTGGATGCTGCTGGCCGATGCGGAAGAGCAGTTCGCGCAGGGCAGCGAAGGCCCGGCGACGCAACTCGTGGACGTCGGCAATGGTCACTGTCTGCTGCATGGCCGCAACCACCGCGCCCACACGACGCAGCACCGGAAAGAGCCGGGCGAGAGCGGCGATGTCAGGCGGAATCAGGTGGCTCACCTCGTTCCAGGAGACGCGCCCCAGGTAGCGGCTCAGCGCATCGACGAGGCTGTCGAGCGCCTTGTACGGCACCGATTCCTGCTCGTAGCAGCGGCCGGTCAGCACCACGACGTTATCGTCAGCGACGACGCCTTCGAGGAAGCGTTGCACCAGCGCACTCTTGCCGACGCCGGAGCGGCCGTGGACGAACACGGTCACGGTCTGCCCTTGCAGCGTGGCCTGAAACGCTTCCTTCAAGGCAGTCAGTTGCGTCTCGCGACCGACAAACAGGTTGCGCTGGCCCTGCGGCGTCAGCGACATCGGACGCGACTCGGCCGGCTTGCCACCGAGCAGACGCAGGACCTCGACCCCGGACGGACGATCTTTCGGATCGCGCTGCAGCAAGCGGAAGCAGAGTTCGTCGAGATCGACCGGGACCTTGATGCCCAGCGTGGAGGGTCGTTCGGGGATGGCGGTCTGTTTGGCTTGCCAGATGGTCGTGGTGTTGCCGCGGATGGGCAGGACGCCGGAGAGCGCTTCGTGGAGCATGACGCCGACGGCATACCAGTCGCTCGCTGGCGACAGGTCGCGACCGGCTGCCTGTTCGGGGGCCATGTAGGCGACGGTGCCGGCAATCTCGGGAGTATCGACCAGGACCAGGGGCCTATCGTCCAGTTCGGTCACCAGGCCGAAGTCGAGCAGGACGACGCGGCCTTCCGCGGTGACGAGGACGTTGGAGGGTTTGATGTCGCGATGCAGTTTGCCCTGGTCGTGCAGGGCGCAGATGCCCTCCGCCAGTTGCAGGAGCGCTGCTCGCAAGCGCGTGTACTCGAGCGGCGAGGCGGCATGGAGTTCGGTCGTGAGTTGTGGCGCGGGTGCGCCCAGGGCAGCCCCAAACTCGGGAACGATGTTCCACGTCGATCCGCTGACGGTGGGAACGATCGGCGGCTCGGCGGAGAAACGCGGCTTGCTCTCGGTCGCGGGAGTGATGATTTCCGTGGCCAGGGAGGACGAGCCGGCGCGGACATAATCGAGGAACGAGACGCCATCGACCAGTTCCATGGTGAAGAACCAGCGCTCGCCGACCGAGATCAGTTCATAGAGGGCCGCCAGGTTGGGATGACTCACATCGACGAGGGCGCGAAACTCTTGCTTGAAGCGATACAGCGCTCGCGGGTCCATGGCCGGCAGAGTCTTGAGGGCGACGAACACACCGCGTTTCTGGTCGTGGGCCTTGTAGACGACGCCCATGCCGCCCCGGCCCAACTCGCGGACGATCTCGTAGCCGCCAAGGGTGAGTCCTTCCCAGGGAAGCTGGGTTTCGACCTGCTCCGAGTAGGGATTATCGCCCGCGTTTCTCGTCTGAAAGAGGATGTCCGGTTCGACCGCCGAAACGGTGCCGGCAAGCCGACCGCCCAGTTCGGTCGGCAGTGGGTTGGCGGCCTCACCGCAGTCGGGACAGTGGGGAAACGCCACCGTTTCGTTCGATACCTCGGTGACGTCCGCCTCCCATTGATGGCCCCGCACACAGGTGAAACGTTTGCGCATGTTGCTCAATCTCGGTGGCTGCGGTCATCTAACCATCTGCAAACCCGGGCGCGTGTAAGGCCGTCATCCGTGCCGGGTTCTTGATGCCCTGGCTCGTCATCCACGCATCAGCCTGTTCGACCAGGGCGCGTCCCTGCTCCCCACCCTTCAACCGGCCCAGGCGTCGCCGCGCCGCCGCCGCATACGAACGCATGTTGACCTTCTCCAGTTGCTCCGCCGCGTCCGCCAGCAGTCCTTGAGCGACTGCTGGTTCTTTCCGTTGAGCGGCGATACCGGCGCGCAGGAGCAAGGCGAGAGCGTTGCCCCACTGCGTCTTCTCGCGCTCGATCCGGCGGGCAGCCCAGGCGGCGTTCCGCAGCATCGCCTTTACCTCGCGGCCAGCCGCCGCACAGGCCAGGGCGCTGCCGCCATGCAACAAGTACATCATGATCCGAATCATTTGCACGCGAAGCAAGTGCGAACGCCGGATCGGCGGCCACTGCTCGCTGATCCGCTTCCAGGCCGACGCGCCGTCTCCGAGGTAAAGGTCGATGTAGACGTTGCCCCAGGTGCCGGTCATGTGCTGCACATGATAGCCCGTCTGCGACCACTGCGCCAGACAGTCGCGCACCAGCCGGCGCGCTTCCTCCGGCTCATTGTCGGCCAGCCGGCAGACTGCTTCGGGATAAGTTCCGATGTTGGCGGATGTGTACAGGTCGCCGCGCTGCTGGGCCTCCTTCCGCAAGGTGGTCGCGCGCCGGTTCATCAGAGCAAATTCGCCGCGATAGATGAACGCCCACATGATGAAGGACCGCGTCGTCCCCAACTCCCAGGACACTCCGGTACAGCGTTCCTGAAAGAGCGTCTCGGCCTGCTCCAAATAGGTGCAGGCCTGGTTCCAGTCGCCGTAACACCACGCGCCAATGCCGCTCGTCACCAGGACCAATCCGCGGGCGTGATAGGAGTCGAGTCGCTCGGCCAACTCGCTCGCCGTCGCCAGCAATTTGGCTGCCCAGGGCCGGGCTGACAGACCGGGACTCGAGGAGTGTCCGGCCTCCCAGGCCAGCGCCCGCGCCAGGCGAAACGGTTCGCCGGCCTTGAGCGCCAGCAGCAAGTTATGCGTCTGAAAATAAGCGCCGCCGACAATGTCAATCATGGCCAGCCCGGTCGAGGTGGACCAGGTCACGTCAATGCGCTTGAGGTCTTCCGGCTTCACCTGGGTTTCGTCGCGCTCCCTGAACTTCAGGCCGCGCCACCACAGCCGCAGTCGGGCCACCATCAGGCCGATCAAGAAGCGCAAGGGAGTGGCCGGCAGTTTCATACCGACGGATTCCAGAACTGTTTTCAGGGTCGCACGTCCCTCATCCGCATGGCCGCTGCTGCAATACTGAAAGGCCGCTCGCCGGCGCAGATCGAGTACCGTGGCCGGGTCCGCTCCTGATGCCGCCGTCAAATAAGCCCGCGCCGCCTCGGCGCCGCGGCCAGCGTTGGCCAGGGCATCGCTGAGCTTCAGACGCAACGCCCGGCCTTCAGCGCCCTCCAGGGGACGCAGTTCCAGGGCCAGCCGATACAACTTGGCCGCGCGATCGAACGCCAGCGCTTCCGCAGCCTGGTCCGCAGCCGCTGCATAATAGCGTCCGGCCTTGACCGACTCGCCTCCGCCCTGAAAGTGAATGGCCAGCGTTTCCGGATCGGCCCCGCCCGCCGCTTCCAGAGTGATTGCCAGGCGCTGATGCCTGCCATTGAGGACCTCGGGCGACAGATGAGCGACGACCGATTCGCGGATGCGGTCGTGATACGATTCGATCTCATCCTGGGCGCTCGTTCCCGTGCTGCGTGCCAGATGGCCGGCCCGCAGCGTCGCCAGCGCCGTGCGGTCGGCGAGGTCGAGTTCCGCGGCTCGATAGGCGTCGCCCTGGCGCAAGGATCGCCCTGCCACCGTAACGACTTCGAGCAACCGGCGCGGTGCTTCCGGCAGCCGCGTCACGCGCCGCCACAGAACCTCGTCGAGCGTGACCTTCTCGCCGGTTGAGGACGCCAGGTCGGTGCCTTCTTGCACCCCCTGCACCAACTCGTGAACAAAGTACGGACTGCCGCCCGACTCGCGGGCCACGGCATCCACCTGGGCCGAGGCGGCGACATGGTCGGGACCGAGCAGTTCCAGGGCCAGGGCCTTCGTCTCGGCGGCGTCCAGCGGCAGGACCGCCACAGTGCGGCTCGCGGGTGTTCCCGGGCCTGTCCCTTCCTGAGCGAGGAGGGCCTGCAAGCAAGCGCTGGTCGCCGCATACTCGGAACGATAAGCACACAACAGGCACAAGACAGGAGAATTCGGCGGTCGCAACAGATCGGACAGCAGGGCGGCCCTATCCGTATCGCCCCATTGCAGATCGTCGATGTACAGCATCAGCGGATGCTGCTGGCCCACACGGAAGAGCAGTTCGCGCAGGGCAGCGAAGGCCCGGCGGCGCAGTTCGTGGACGTCGGCAATGGTCACCGTCTGCTGCATGGCCGCAACGACCGCGCCCACACGACGCAGTACGGGAAAGAGGCGAGCGAGAGCGGCGATGTCAGGCGGAATCAGTTGGGCCACCTCGTTCCAGGAGACGCGCCCCAGGTAACGGCTCAGCGCATCGACGAGGCTGTCGAGCGCCTTGTACGGCACCGATTCCTGCTCGTAGCAGCGGCCGGTCAGGACCACGACGTTATCGTCAGCGACGACGCCTTCGAGGAAACGCTGCACCAGCGCACTCTTGCCGACGCCGGAGCGGCCGTGGACGAACACGGTCACGGTCTGCCCTTGCAGCGTGGCCTGAAACGCTTCCTTCAAAGCAGTCAGTTGCGCCTCGCGACCGACAAACAGGTTACGCTGGCCCTGCGGCGTCAGCGACATGGGACGCGACTCGGCCGGCTTGCCGCCCAGCAGACGCAGGACCTCGGCGCCGGCAGGACGATCTTTCGGTTCGCGCTGCAACAGTCGAAAGCACAACTCATCAAGGTCGGCCGACACTTCGATCCCGAGGGAGGAGGGACGTTGCGGGACGGCGGTCTGTTTGGCTTGCCAGATGGTCGTGGTGTTGCCGCGGATGGGCAGGACGCCGGAGAGCGCTTCGTGGAGCATGACGCCGACGGCATACCAGTCGCTCGCCGGCGACAGGTCGCGACCGGCCGCCTGTTCGGGGGCCATGTAGGCGACGGTGCCGGCAATCTCGGGAGTATCGACCAGGACCAGGGGCCTGTCGTCCAGTTCGGTCACCAGGCCGAAGTCGAGCAGGACGACACGGCCTTCCGCGGTGACGAGGACGTTGGGGGGTTTGATGTCGCGATGCAGTTTGCCCTGATCGTGCAGGGCGCAGATGCCCTCGGCCAGTTGCAGGAGCGCTGCTCGCAAGCGCGTGTATTCGAGCGGCGAGGCGGGGCGGAGTCCCGTGAGGGCTTGCGGTTCTGAAGCAGCCTGTCCGGAAGAGGGTTCGGGGACGACACTCCAGGTCGATCCCGTGGTGGTGGGGGCGAGGGGCTGCTCAACGGCGAATTGGGGGCGGCTTCCGGTTCCAGGAGGGATGATCTCCGTGGTCAAGGAGGATGAGCCGGCGCGGACATAATCGAGGAACGAGACGCCATCGACCAGTTCCATGGTGAAGAACCAGCGGTCGCCGACCGAGATCAGTTCGTGCAAGGCCGCCAGGTTGGGATGACTCACATCGACGAGGGCGCGAAACTCCTGCTTGAAGCGATACAGCGCTCGCGGGTCCATGGCCGGCAGAGTCTTGAGGGTGACGAACACGCCGCGTTTCTGGTCGTGGGCCTTGTAGACAACACCCATGCCGCCCCGGCCCAACTCGCGGACGATCTCGTAGCCGCCGAGGGTGAGTCCTTCCCAGCTTCCCTGACTTGTGGCCTGGACCGCGGTAGGATGGTCGCCCGCGTTTCGTGTCGCGCAGAGGGAGTTCGGATCGGACGCCGAAACGGTGCCGGCGAGCTGGCCAGCCATTTCGGTCAGCAGCGGGCTGGCAGTCTCACCGCAGGCGGGACAATTGGGAAACGCCAGCGTTTCGGTCGATGCCTCGACGACGTCCGCTTCCCATTGATGGCCTCGGATACAGGTGAACCGTTTACGCATGTGTTCGATCTCAGCAGATTCCGGTCTGGCTTGAAGCCGATAGGAAGGACCGAGAGTCAGCAACGGGGAACTGCGCACTCTTTGGTAAGCGTATAGCTGGCTTTCGACATGGGTATTCCTCCGGTAGATATTGCTTGATCGTATCAGATCCATCGAAAAACGGCGAGAAGAACTCGGGAGTGTCCGCAATCGCATTGCTGCCGTCGGTCCGAAACGAAGAACCGTTGAACCTTTTGCCCGCGCCGTTCGACTGAAAGGAAGAAGAGTCGCCCGGACGCCAAAGGTCATGGGCCAGCGGCATGAGTTCCAGCGCTCCAGAGGACCGGGATGCAGACACCGCGCTGGTGCTGCGCGCTCAGCAAGGCGATACCGGCGCGTTTCACGAACTGGTCGAACGCTACGACCGCCGCTTGCTCTACTTCGTCCTTCGTCTGTTGCCCGATGCCGATCTCGCCCTCGACATCCTCCAGGACGTCTGGCTGGTCCTGTTTCGCCGGATCGGTGAGTTGCGAACTCCGGAAGCGTTTCGCGTCTGGCTCTACCAGATCGCCCACGACCGCACCGTGGACGTCCTGCGCCGGCAACGCCGACTGGAGCAAGTACACGAAGTCCTCCGCGACGGCTTCCACGAACCGGTTGCCGGCCCGGAAGAAGCCATCGAGCAGGCGGAACTGGTGCATCATGCACTGCGGCTGCTGTCGAAGGAGCATCGCGAGGTGCTGCTGCTTCGCTTTCTCGAAGAGATGAGCCTGGAAGAGATCGCCGAGACCCTGCGCTGTTCGCTGGGGACCGTGAAATCGCGTCTGCACTACGCCCGGCACGCGCTGCGCCGCGAGGTGGAGAAGCTCGT
>JBBSDR010000158.1:0-9217 GCA_038240465.1 Gemmatales bacterium | reverse complement strand
TTTCTCGATAGAAGCCCTCATCGGCCGACTCGGGACTGACCCATTCGTCGGTCTGCGTCTGTATCGCGATATAGGAACGATTCTCGTCGATGGCCTGCACCAGCGGTTGCGCGTCCGTTTCGAGGCCCAGCGCGATGTGGTCCTCCATGTCGAGTTGGGCGTTCTTCCGCGTATTCTGGACGTGCCGCACGACCTCGCGGGCCAGTCCCTCGCGCGCCAGTTCCTCGGTTATCCGAATGTCGAGCAGCACCTGCGTCCCATTGCCGGCTGCTCCCGCCCAGCCTTCCGGCGCTTTCAGCGTGACGATCACGTCCTCCGGCGCCAGCGTCACCGGCCCTCCCGGCGCGTCGAGGTCGTAGTGCTGCCCTGCCTGGACTCGGGCCGCGATAGCCGCCGTATCCGCGGCGGCTATGCCAGCCAGCACATCCTGGAGACGCGAGGCGAACTTATGGCCCATCGACTTCATGTTCGGCTTGATCTCGATCCGCAGCAGGGCTTCTGACGAGCCATTGTGCAGGCTCACTTTCTTGAGGTTCAGTTCTTCCGCGATCTGATCGGGAAAGCGAGCCAAAGCCCGCCGTTCCGGATCGCTGGCCGGCTGCACCTTCAGTTCGGCCAGCGGCTGGCGGACCTTGATCTTGACGCCGTTGCGCGCCGCCGAGCCGAGCGATACCAGGCCGAGCAGGGCGTTCATGTCGGCGGAAAGTTGCGGGTCGATCAGCGCTTCGTCCCCTGCCGGATAGTCGCACAGGTGGACACTCTCCTGGCTGTCCTCGCCCGCCTTGAGGTTCTGGTACATCGTCTCGGTCAGGAAGGGCATTATCGGCGCGAACAGCTTCGTCAGCGTCATCAGGACGGTGTAGAGCGTCTGATAGGCGGCGTCCTTGTCGTTCCTCTGGGTCACGTCGAGCTCGGCGTTCTTGCTCCAGAAGCGCTTGCGATTGCGGCGAATGTACCAGTTGCTCACCTTGTCGTCGATGAACCGCTCGGCCTCCTGACAGAAGGCCATCAGGTTGTAGTCCTCGAAGCACGCCCGCGCCTTCTTGATGAGCAGTTGCAGGTCCGACAGAATCCAGCGGTCAATGTCGGAGCGATCCGCCGCAGGGATCTGGGACGCGGTTGGATCGAAGCCATCGGGCCTGGCGTAGTTGCAGAAGAAGGCGTAGGTGTTCCACAGCTTCAGGACAAATCGGGCACGCACCTCGTCCGCCGTGTCCGGTCCGAAGTTGATGTTCTGCGTCGGATTGTTGCGGCAATAGAGCCAGCGCATCACGTCGGCGCCCATCGCCCGATAAGTGCAGCGCATTGACTTGACCTTCTCGCCGTTCCGTTTCACTTTCTCCACGACCTCGAACGACAGTGCGTTCTCGGGTTTCCTGGGCTGCTCCTTGGGCTTCAGCTCGCGGTCGATGGTGTAAGTGGTCTGGGCGGCACCATTGAATTCGATCGAATTACCGTCGGCCTTGTGCATCGGCAGGCCGTCCTGATCGTGGACCAGGGCGTGGCCCAGCAGCACCTTGAACGGCGCCCTGCCCTCCATCATCGTTGACATCGCCAGCAGGGCGTAGAACCAGTTGCGGAACTGGCCGGGAAAGCACTCGGTGATGAAATCCGCGGGAAACCACTTCTCCCAGTACGCGCGATCGCTGTTGTAGCGCATCGTCGAGTACGGCACGATGCCGGCGTCGAGCCAGGGATTGCCAACGTCGGGGACGCGCGACATCAGGTTGCCGGTCTTCGGATTGCGGATCTTGATCTCATCCACCCAGGGCCGATGCGGGCTGTGATTCTCGAACTTCTGCCAGCCCTCGACGGCGCGTTCCTGCAGTTCCTGGCGTGAGCCGATCACCTCGAACGTCCGGCAGCTGTCGCACACCCAGATCGGCAGCGCCAGGCCCCAGAAACGCTTCTTCGAGATCATCCAGTCGCCCATGTTCCGGAGCCAGTCCAGTTCCTTCTTCTCGCCGTCCTCGGGGATCCAGCGGATCTTCTCGACGACATCCATGATTTCCTGACGCCAGGCCATGCTGATGAACCACTCATCGACCAGCCGATAGAGCAACTCGGTCTTGCAGCGCCAGCAGTGCGGATAGCGATGCGGATACTTCTCGGTGGCGAACAGGAGTCCTTTCTCCTGCAAATTGCCGACGACCCACTCGGCCACTTCCGGATCGACGGCATTTCGGCCAGTCAGCGGCCCGAAGCCCTCGACATAGACGCCGTCCTCCCCCAGGGGCGCAATCGGCGGTAGTCCCTGTTCCTTGCCGAGGCCAAAGTCTTCCTTGCCGCAGCCCGGCGCGATGTGGACGATGCCAGTGCCTTCCGCCTCGCTGACGTCCTTCCAGGCGACGACGCGATGCGCCTGGCGCCCGCTGACGGCCGGCGCCCAGCCCTGCTTCTCGACCACTGTCGCGATCTGGAGCGGATAGCCGAACTCGTGCTGCTGGGCCGGCAGTTCGTCGAACGGGCCATCGTAGGCCCAGCCAACCATGTCGGCACCCCTGACCTCGCCGACGATCTCGAAGCCGCCCTTCTTCTCCTTGAACAGTTGTTCGAGCGGCTTCAACTTTGGCACGCCCTCGACCCACTGTGATTTGTCTTTGAACTCGTCCTCCTTGCGCCGCGCCGAAAATGCTCCCTTGCCGACGTAGTAGATCTGGTCGCCCTGTTTGACCTTGAGATAGGCCAGTTCAGGATTGACGGCGGCGGCGACGTTGCTGGTCAGCGTCCAGGGCGTCGTCGTCCAGACGAGGAGGTTCTCTTGCGGCGAGCCGGGAGCGTGAGCGACCGGAGTGAGCAGCGGCGAGCCGGGAGCGTGAGCGACCGGAGTGAGCAGCGGCAAGCGGACAAAGACGGCCTTGTGCGCGACGACGCGATAGCCCTCGTTCATCTCCATCTGGCTGATGCCGACGCCGCAGCGGGCGCACCAGGGCATGGCGTCATAACCGCGATAGAGCAGGCCGCGGGTGTGGCACTTCTTGAGGAACGTCCAGATGGTGTAGTTGTTCTCGTCCGACATGGTGAAGTAGGACTTGCGCTCGTCGGGAGGCTTCGCCCAGTCCTCGTCGGTGCGGTCCCAGTCCATCCAGTAGCCGAGGCGGATCGACTGATTACTCTGGATGCGGGCGAACTTATCGACGCGGTCCTTGCACAACTGCACGAAGCGATCGATGCTCGCGAAGGTGTCGCCGGGGACGAGGTTCTCGATGTCGCGTTTGGAGGCGAGTTTGAGTTCCTTCTCGACCTCGACCTCGACCCAGAGTCCCTGGCAGTCGAAGCCGTTCTGGTAGCGCAGGTGCTGGCCGAGCATGGCGTGATAGCGCTGGTAGGCGTCCTTGTAGGTCCGCCCCCAGGCGTGATGGACGCCCATCGGATTGTTGGCGGTGATGGGGCCGTCGAGGAAGGACCAGCGCGGGCCGTTCTGGTTCCTGGCGCGCAGCTTGTCGAAGGCCCGGATACGGTCCCAGAACTCGAGGACCTGGGATTCCTGCGCCGGAAAATCGACCTGGGTCTCGACCTTGTCAAACGGCATGACGTCTCCCTCTTCGATGCGCCCCCGAAAGAGTCATCTTACAGAGGACACGCGAAGCCGGGAGAGGGCGAAACTGCACAAGGAGAATCGCCCTCTCAGGGAATCTGTTCGTAATCGATGATGCGAACCCGGCGGTCAGGGACGGAGACCTCGTAATAGGCGAGGAGTGGAGGGACCACGAGTTGTCGAAGCGTGGCCGAGACTGCGGGAAGAGCAGTACCCTTTTGGTCCGGATCCTCTCGGAGCTCCGCGTCGATCGTGTCTGCGGCTTGCGTGATGGCGGGGCGGTCGGCATCTGCCGCATCGACCCAGATCCGTGCGAGCTGATTGTCTGCCTGGGGCGAAGAGGAGAGCATGTATCGAGTGGGCATGTTCTCTCCCTCAGGCGTTTCGATTTTCGAGCCATGCTCTGATCTCGGCTTCATCGCCGCGCTTGAGGAGGGCAACGATCTCACTGTGGGGACGGTCCTTGCTCGGGTCCTGCGACTGCCAAATTGCCAATCGCTCGGGTGTGATGAACAGCCTTGCCCGCGCGAGAGGAGATAGCAGGTGAAGGTAGGGCTTCCCGGGAGCATCATAAATCGCCCACTCGCCCTCTGGATTGTCGCCGAGGAGATCGCGCAATAGCCGCTCGAGCAGGCAGCGTTTTTCATCAGCCGAGCAACCGGCAATCTGGCCGAGAATTGCTGTCATCTCGGGACGAACGCCCGAAGGTGCGGCAGGGGGGGATGAAGCAGAGATCGTCGCAGCGTTCATAGCAATTCCTTTCATTTACACACGCGATTATACCTGCCCGGGTAGTGCAAAGCAAATTTCATTGGCCATCGCTGTCTGCGTTCAAGGAGGCCAGATACGCTTTGATCTCGTTTTCATCGCCTCGTGCCAGCAGCGCATTGATTTCGCTTAACGGCCGGCTCTTACTCAGGTCTTCGGCCGCCCACAGGGCGAGACGCTCCGGAGTGACGAACAGGCGGTAACGGTGTTCCGGTTCGAGAATGTAGACGTAGGCGGTACCATCGGCGTTGTAGATCCCCGTCTCGCGTGGCGGCGTCTCCCCGAGATGATCTCGCAGAAGTTGTTCGAGCAGATAGCGCTGTTCCTCCTTCGAGCAGGAAAGAAGTTGATCGAGCAGCGGGGAAAGTTCAGGACGTGCGGGTTTTGCAGCAGGTCTCGGCAGAACGCCATTGGAGGTTGCAGTGTCCATGTGAGCTTCCGTTGGTGAGGCGACGGCCTGAATCATACCATATCGGCCAGCCGCTGAGCAATCACTGCTGGGCTTGAGGGCTTGCAGAGGCCCCGACCAGTTCACGGCCCATAGTGACATTCTCACCCGCTTCACGCGCCTGCGGGATGGCCTGGACGATGCCGGTCATCAGGGGATGGAGTTCGGCGGGCAACGGGGCGGGGACGGCGTTCAGATTGCCCTGGGACAGACGGCGGGTTGAACGGGACTGTCGAGTCCGGGGCGGTTGCCATAGACTCAGCGATGAGGAAGCCTTCTGCACCCTCGGGAACTCGTGACATGCCGGCGCCGCTGCTGGAGGCGATCGACCTTGAAAAACGCTACGGGGCAGCCCTCGCCCTGTCGAAGGTCACCTTTCCGGTTTTCGAGGGCGAGATATTCGGACTGCTCGGACCCAATGGCGCAGGCAAGACGACGCTCCTGTCGATTGCCTGCGGGCTGCTTGCGCCGACGGCGGGCGACGTCAAGCTCGGCGGCCGCTCTCTGCTCGCCGGCGACGACGACCTCAAGCGCCGGATCGGCATGGTGCCGCAGGAACTGGCCATCTACGGCGAACTGACCGGCCGCGAGAACTTGCAGTTCTTCGGCGAAATCTATGGCATGAGCGGGACGGCGCTGCGGCAATCGGTCGATGAAATCCTCGTCGCCGTGGGGCTGACTGATCGCGCCGATTCGCGCGTCCGCACCTACTCAGGCGGCATGAAGCGACGGCTCAACCTGGGGACGGCCCTGGTGCATCGTCCGCGTTTGTTGCTGCTCGACGAGCCGACCGTCGGCGTCGATCCGCAGTCGCGCAATCACATCTTCGAGGAAGTACGCCGCCTCAACGCCGCCGGCATGACGATCGTCTATACCAGTCACTACATGGAGGAAGTGCAGGCCCTTTGCAGCCGGATCGGCATTATCGACCACGGCAATCTTGTCGCCTGCGACACGCTGCACGGTCTGCTGTCGCTGCTGGAGGGCGAGATTCGCTTGCGGGTCCGGCAAGGAGGACCGGAACTGCTCAGGCGTCTGCGAGCGCTGCCGGACGTGCGCCTGATCGACGATCGAAAACGGGGTTTGCTGCTGCGCTGCCGCGATGTGAAGGTGGCACTGATCGACCTCGTCGCGCTGCTGAACGAACTGAGGATCGACATGCTCGAACTGGAGATCCAGGAGCCGAACCTCGAACGTGTCTTCCTCTACCTGACGGACAAGGCGCTGCGCGATTGATACCAGCCCCAAGCGCAAGCGAGGGGGGCTTGTTGTGCAAACCCCTCGCTTGCGCTCGGGGCTGGTCAGAGGAACCCTGCCATGGCCCTGCGCGCTCTCATCAAGAAAGAGTTTCGACTGCTGCTGCGCGATCGCCTGTCGGCGGGCCTGCTGTTGCTGATGCCGCTCCTGTGTATCCTCATCCTCGGGCTGCTGCTCGGCGAGGGCTTCGGCCAGAAGACCGACAATCGCCTGCGCGTCTCACTCGTCGATCGCGACCAGGGCTACGCCGTCCGCGAGTGCGCCAGCCAGTTGATGATTACTCCCATCTCCGCCTTCGGCTGTCTGCCTGCCGGCGTCGTCCAGGGTCAGAGCGTCCACAGCATCGTGGCCTCCTCCGAATCCTGGGGCAAAGTTGTCCAGCGCGACCTCGCCGAGACGGCCGAGATTCGCGTCGAGCTGATCGCGTCCACGGAGGAGGCGAAGCGGCTGGTGCAGTCGGGACGCCGTTCCGCCATCATCGAACTGGGGCCGCTGTTCAGCGAGCGCGTCCACGCCTGTTCGTTTCTCGCCGACGGCATCAATCCGTTCTATCGCGACGGCGTCAACCTCGACGAACTCGACGCAAGGCTGCTGCGCGATCCGACGCAGTTGACCGCCGCCTCGATCATCGAACAGGTCGGCCAGGTGACGCTCTTGCGTGTCGTCCTGCCCTGGATGATCGGCCGGGCCTTCGAGCGTCTCAGCGACGATACCTTCATTGACCGGCTCGCCCAGGGGATTCGCCTGCCCATCATCGATCCGTTCACCAAACGCGAGATCGGCAAGTTCTCGCTCGCGTCGCTGCTGACGACGCCGGAGTACAAGCGCGCCGTTGGCAACGGTGTTCAGAAGGCCCTGGAGTCGCAGTTTTCCAAGTTCAGCCTCACCAGCAAAACCTGGGCTGGCCTGACGAAGTCCGAGTCGCGCATCGGTCATGGCGTCGAGGCAGTAACCTTCAGCGACGAGGCCGGCAGCGGCTTCCTCAATCGCGGGGCCGCCCGTTATCAGATCCTGGTGCCGTCGTACACCGTCCTGTTCTCGTTCGCCCTGGTGCTGACCGTTGGCTGGCTGTTCGTGATGGAGCGACGCCAGGGGACGCTCAGGCGCTTGCGAGCCGCTCCCGTCAGCCGCGGCGAGGTGCTGCTGGGCAAGCTGCTGCCATGTCTGGGTCTGTCGATTGTGCAGGGGTCCTTCCTGCTGCTGGCCGGCAAGTTGGTGTTCAACATGAGCTGGGGACCGGAGGACTGGCCGATCGCGAAACAACTTCTGATGCTGCTTCCGGTCGTCGTGACGACGTCGCTGGCGGCGATGGGGCTGGCGATGTTCGTGGCGGCGGTGGCGCGGACGGAGATGCAGGTCGCGATCCTTGGCTCGCTCCTGTTTCTCTTCCTCGGTCTGATCAGCGGCTGTCTGATTCCACGCGAACTGATGCCGGAAGGGATGACGCAGGTGAGTCAAATCACGCCGCATGCCTGGGCGCTGGACGCCTACCGGCAGTTGCTGCAACGGCCCGCTCCTGGAGCGGAGGGGCCGAACCTCGAGATCGTGGCGCGATCGTGTCTGGTGCTGACAGGCTTCGGACTCGGCTTCCTGGCGCTGGCGTGGGGGCTACTGCGATTGGATTAGCAAGGACGCTTGCCGCTTGCGGCTTGGCGGTTTTCGACCGCGCGTACAATAACCCCTTGAGCATCCGCTTTCGTCTCTCCGGAAAGGCGTTTCATGACCCGCTCGACACACTGCAACGCAATCCCTGTCTTGCTCCTTCTGGTTGTTGTCTCTTCAGCGTTTCCACAGGGGTCCACTGCGAAGATCAGCTATCGCCGCGACGTGGCCCCGATCCTCAAGCGCCACTGCACGAGTTGCCATACGAAGAGCGATCCCCAGGGCGAACTCAATATGGACTCGGTCAAGCTGTTCGTCCAGGGCGGCAAGAAAGGCCAGGCAATTCAGCCAGGCAAACCCGACGAGAGCCTCGCCATCCAGATGGTGATGGGCATCAAGAAACCGATCATGCCGCACAAGCAGCCGCCTCTGTCGCCCGCCAAAATCCTCACGCTGCGGCAATGGATCCTCGCCGGCGCGAAGGATGACTCGGACACGACCGCCGTCGTCGAGAAGGTACTCATTCCGAAGAGCTATCGCGTCGCGCCTTCCGTCACGAGTGTCGCGTTCAGCCCGGATGGCAAGCTGCTCGCCGCCGCCTGTCGCAGTGAGGTGGTTGTCCTGTCCGTCGAGGGCAAGACGCCGCCGCAACGGCTGCCGACCGAGAGCGATCTGATCACCTTTGTCAGTTTCAGCCCGGACGGAAAGACGCTCGCCAGCGCCGGCGGCTCGCCGGCCCAGTATGGCGAGGTGCGATTCTTCGACGTGGCCGAACCCGCGTTCAAGCTCCGCTCTTCACGTCGGATCGGCAACGATACTCTGTTCCACGGCGGTTTCTCTCCCGATGGCAAGATGCTGGCGCTGGGCAGCGCCGACGGCGCTATTTACGTTGTGCCGCTGGACGACAAGGCAGCGGTGCAGAAACACGATCTGCACAGCGACTGGGTCAGCGCCGTGACTTTCAGCGTCGATGGCCGCTTGCTCATCTCGTGCAGCCGGGATCGGACGATCAAGGTGACCCTCACCGAGAACGGCAAGCTGCTGCGATCTCTGGCAACCTCGACCGATTACGTCAACGCGGTGGCGGCCACGGCGACTCTCGCCCTCTCGGCCGGGCGCGATCGAGTGCCGGCCGTGTACGACCTGAAGGTGGCGCTGGGAGATGTTGTCCAGAAGGGCAATGGAAACGGCATGGTGCCGGATAGTCCGAGCGCTCAGTACACGAGAAAGCTCGAAGCCCATCCCGGCGAGGTGATCGATCTCGCCGTCGATGCGAAGCGAACGAAGCTGGCCGTGGCGGGAGCATCCAGTGAGGTCCGCATCAACAGCCTTCCCGATGGCCGGCGACTGGCAACGCTGACCGCAGTCCCGGCGCCGGTGTATGGCGTCGCCCTGAGCGCTGACGGCACACGAGTCGCCACCGGCAGCTATAACGGCCAGGTCGGCATCTACGACGCGATCACCGGCAAGCTCATCAAGCAACTCGTGCCGGTGCCGGTGGGAGAGTGAGTACCAGTCCCGAGCGCCAGCGAGGGGTTCTTGCGAAGAACCCCACGCGGGCGCTCGGGGCTGGGAGCGCTCGGGTTCGGCTCGGAGCGTTTTTT